>JAWVZC010000279.1:0-5847 GCA_033722415.1 Balneolaceae bacterium
AGCATTACCGACAGCGTGGTAACCTGGGAGGATAAAGACGGCGGGTACATCACCTCGCAGTTCTACACCGTGGCGATGGCCGATGATACGAGCAATACGCTCGTGGGAGGCGGTACCCAGGACAACGGGTCCCCCTTTATATCGCTCAATGACAATTTTGAGCAGGACGGCACCTCGGTGGACGCCTCCAGCGGGGACGGTTCCTACGCGCAGTTTACCGATTCCCTGTTGTTTGTTTCATCACAGAATGGTCGGGTCATCCGCTATGATCTGGACGATACGGGTACCTACAATTTTGCTTCTTTTGTTCAGCCATCGGAGGCACAGAACCAGCTTTTTATTCACCCCTACATGGCCGATCCCAACAATGAAGCGATCATGTATTACCCGGATGTGGGACCTGAGGGGACCCCGAGAATGTGGGTGAATACCGAGATCGACGAGGTTTCCAATCAGAACGGTGCCGGTGTTACACAGGGCTGGAATGCCGTTGATCTGGGAGTTGAAAGCGGATACGTGATTTCTACCCTTGAGGTAAGCCGTCGACCCGGAGACATCCTCTACTATGCCGCATCTTCTGACAGTGAGATCCCCAAAATTTTCAAGGCCACGGATGCCAGCGGTGCATTCAACACGACCGATATCTCGATTGCGGCCGCCGCCAGCGGGGCTTACGTGCATGACATTGCGCTGAATCCGGTGGATGCCGACGAAGCCGTAGTGGTAATGTCGAACTACGGGATTACCGGCATCTATCATACCGCGGACGGCGGGCAGAACTGGACGGCTGTGGAAGGTAATCTCTCCAGCGACAAGTCGGGTAATGCCGGGGAGGGCCCCTCCATTCGCAGTGCCACCATCATGCCTACCGGAAACAGCACGATTTATGTCGTCGGTACCAGCGTCGGTCTCTACTCCACCGAAACCCTGGACGGAGGCAATACCACCTGGATGCAGGAATCCGCCGGCGACGGTACGGGTCCCAACAGGTCGTTTATCGGCAATTCGGTGGTGGAATTTGTGATCTCCAGGATTACGGACGGCGATGTGGCGGTGGGCACCCACGGCCGCGGGATCTTTATCGGCGATTTCACCGGACAGTTTTCATCCCCCGGTCCACCCAGTGCCCCGACCGACCTGGTTGCGGATGCCAAAGACGGATCCGTGGATCTCTCCTGGTCCAAAAGCCCGGAGGTGGATGTAACGTCCTACAAGATTTACCGGGGATCGCAGCCCGACAATCTGACCTTTGTTGCGGAGGTGCCATCCACGCAGACCACATACAGTGAGCAGACCACCGGATTTCAATCGGATTATTACGCCGTTTCCGCAGTTGACAACGACGGCAATGAAAGCCCGCGGAATCGACCGGTGGCGGCGTTCCGCAAGTCTCGAACGGTAGACACAAGCTGGCGACTGGTGGGGTCACCGGTGCTTACGCCCGCCGGCGCTCAGCTCCCCGAAGGCCTAACCCTGTTCGGATTCGACGGGGTCTATGAGATCGCCGAGCAGATGGAAGAGGGCAGGGGGTACTGGGTCAAACACACCGAAACCGACACTATCCGGTACCTAGGCAGCGGGGCAACCAGCCGCACAGTAGCGCTTCGGGCCGGCTGGAACCTGGTTTCCGGGGTGGCCGACACCATCCCTGCCGGCAAGATCCAGGACCCGGATGGCGTGCTAAGTGCCACACCCCCGAAGATGTATGATGGAACGTCCTACATCGACGCCACTTCACTGCTGCCCACCAGGGGCTATTTCATCCACGCCGCGCAGGATGGAAAGATTATTCTCCAGGCGGATACCAGCAGTACAGCCGCCAAGGCGAATAAACTGGCTGCCGGTGCCGGTCCCGGCAACGAGGAATTCGAGCCGGTATCTGGCGATCAGCTCGACAGGATCTTTTTCTCCCGCAACGGGGTAACGCAAACCCTGCTCGTCAGCCGAAGCGGACTGTCAGCCCGTCAGAAGCAGTTCTATCGAACACCGCCCGCCCCGCCGGAACCGACCATAGATGTGCGAACAAGCACGGGATTTCGCCTGGCGGATAACAACGAGACGGAGCTTACCGTTACGGCCTCCGCCTATCCCATAAAGGTGCAGTTATCAGGCGATGCCGGGGCCGAATCGTACCGCCTGTTGGGAATCAACGAAGGTGAAAAGATCTATTTCGACCTGCTTCCCGGAAAAACGGTATCTGTTGAGCAGCCGTTTGATAAACTGATGCTTGCCGGACTGGAAGGCAGTGAGCTTCCACTCTCCAACGAACTGCTGCCCAATTATCCCAACCCGTTTAACCCGAGTACGACCATCCAGTATCGCCTGGCATCCAAGGCGCAGGTTAACCTGGAGGTGTACAACCTGATCGGGCGCAGGGTCAGAACGCTGGTGAACAAAGTGCAAAACCCGGGCAGTTATCGCGTTACCTTTGACGGCTCCGGACTCTCAAGCGGCACCTATTTTGTGCGTATCCAGGCCGGCGACTTCTCAAGAGTACAGAAAATGACATTAATTAAGTAAGCAAGGCTATGAAGATCTGGAAAAACAAGTTTGTACTACTGGCAGCCGGACTGGCACTCTGTACGGCCTGCGGCATCGGCGGCTCGGGAGGCGATGAGGAGAAAGATTTCCCGGCGCCTTTCAGCGTCACCATAAATCCGCAGAATGCGGGTTCGGTATCCCCGGAGTTTCGAACCTACACAACCGGCGATACCGTTACGGTCGAAGCCAGTGCGTTCCGGGGGTTTGCGTTTGACAACTGGTCGGGCGACCAGCAATCCACCGAAAACCCTTTTACTTTTGTGATACGGGATACGACCGAACTGGTCGCCAATTTTGCGGCCAGCAGCTCATTTTACGAGGTCTTTCTTTCGGTGGCGGATACCACCGACACGCTCAGCACCTTGCGATTCGGTCTGAAGAACAGCTCCACCGATGGTATCGACGGAGATGACCTGGAAGCCCCGCCTGCACCGCCGCAGGATGAACTGCACGCCTACTTCAGCAACAATGTTGATCTATTCTGGGATTATCGTTCGACCACCGCTTCCAGCATAACCTGGGACCTGCAGCTTCAGCCCGGCACCACCGATTCACTCCACTTTTCATGGGAGCGGCAGATCGACCTGCTCAACGGTTCGCTCATGTTGCGAAGCGAGGACTCATCGATTGAGGTCGATATGACTCAGCAAAACGGCTTTTCGATGGGGAGTAACGATGCCGACCACCTGCTGATTGAGTACGAACTGGGATTGTAGCCGGGACCTGGACACTGGATACCCAGTTTTGGGAAGGGGCATCCCGGTGGTAAATACATACCGGGATGGTGCCACTATCGGGT
Source organism: Balneolaceae bacterium (assembly GCA_033722415.1). Lineage (GTDB taxonomy): Bacteria > Bacteroidota > Rhodothermia > Balneolales > Balneolaceae > JAMQKA01. The sequence goes on from JAWVZC010000279.1 coordinate 3,341, forward strand.
TAGAGCACGGAAATATCGCCCCTTACGGGGTCACCGGGATGGTTACCTCAATTCGTGCACCCCGGCCTTGTTCGGATAATACCTCCAGCGTTCCCTCCAGGCTGTTGACGAGATGTTTAACCAGCTTTAGGCCGAATCCGTACCCCTTCTCACCCGCCGTACCGGGCGTGGAGACCGATTCCGGATTGGCCTCCCAGTTGTTAATGTGTTTGACCAGTTCCGGGCTCATTCCAGTACCGTTATCCTTTACCACGACGCTCAACTGATGCGTGTGGAGTTCATCCTGAACTTCATTTGGCCCGGGTTTCGTTTCAGGCATCTCGGTTTCTCTCAGTTTCATCGATACCGAAACCGTTCCCTCTTCCGGGGTGAATTTGATGGCGTTCGAGGCCAGGTTGCCGATGATCTGCAGCAGCTTGTGTTTCGGAATAGGCAATTTCTGGTTTTTCCCCTGAACTTCGACCCGAAAGTGGACCCCTTTTGAACTGGCTTGGGGCGTATATAGCTGTTCCAGTTTCTCTTTGAGAAGCAGAAACGTAAACCGTTGGTTTTCAATTCCACGAAGTTCTTCTTCGTTCCGGACGGCGTGGCTGCTGAGCAATTCGTTTGCCAGGTCGAGGACGGATCTGCCGCCCTTGTCGATAATCTCCACAAGCTCCAGGATATCTCCCAGATTTTTCTCTTCAGCTTCATCTTTGATTATTTCGGCTAACCCCACGATACCACCTATCGGTCCCCGGATATCATGCAAAAGTTTGCGTGGCAGGTCAGAGATCTCCTCGAGATTTTCCTTGAGTTCGTTGATCGTTTTGATCGATTCGAGACGGGCTACGATCTCCCGTGCTATAATTTTCAGCAGTTCTGCCTTTTCGGGTGAGAGCTCCCGCGCCGCGGTATCCAGCACACAGAGGGCCCCGATATTCCGGCCGTTTTCGGTGGTAAGCGGTATGCCAAAGTAGTATTCGAGTTTCGGTTTGGAAAGCACATAGTCTTTGTCACTGAACCTCCCGTCGTTCTTCAGGTTGGGTACTTCGAGGTGACTATCAGCCAGGATGGTGTACTGACACACAGAATCTTCCCGAGGGATTTGGTCAAGATCGATGCCGAAATTTGCCACGGTCCACTGGGTATGGGCGTCGATCAGATTGACAAGCGAAATTTCGGTACCGGCCACATGAGCCGCCAGTTTGGTAAGATCACGGAGATCTTCCTGCAGTTTGCTGTAATCCAGGTCCAGGTTACTCAGTTCAAGGAGTCGTTCCAGTTCATCATTGGGCAGGGGGGCGGTGTCGATTTCGTCCAGCTCCGGTTCTTGGTGGTTATCGCTCATGGTTTGCAGTGTCTGCAGATTTTTTCACATGTTAAGTCAGAGTAAATTCACGGCCGTACCTGTCCCCGCACAGGCTAATAATCATCGCGTGTGCTGCCCATCGGAATCAATATCTCAATATGATTGCCCAGGTCGCGGGCCGACCATATCCGGAGATCGGGGTTGAGCGGGTGTAACAGTTTTTGAGCAATCTGAACCCCGAAGCTGTAGCCCATATTTATTGCATGGTTTACTGTTTCACGATTACGTTCATCAAACGGACTTTTCCGGAGTTTGTCAACCTCTTCCCGGGTCATGCCCACCGCGCTGTCCTGCAGAGAGACGTACAACGTATAGACGCTATAATTATCGGGGCTGTCTGCAGCGATCCCCATTTCCAGTGTTACAGAGTCACCGCGTTCGCTGAAATGGAGGGCGTTGGACACCAGGTTACAGAGCACAATCAGCAGCCGGTTGCCGGCCACCGGAATCTCGTCATACCGTCGATTGATGGTAACGGAAAGTGTTATTCCGTATGATTCGGCCCGGGTCCGGAAGAGTTTGAGCACTTTTTCCCGTAGTTCTTTAAGCGTGTGTCTCTTGCTGCACGGGTGGGAGTTTGCCTCACCGGTCTGCCGGCTTGCCACCTGTTCCGTAACATCGAGCAGGGCGGCTCCGCTGCTGCTGATTAATGTAACAATCCTCTTGATCGTATCTGAGCCGGCCTCTGTGGAAATATCCTCGATGATTTGTGCAATCTGGATCATCCTGTAGATCGGCCTCATGATTCGACCGGCGGTTTTGGCGGGATGCTCCGTCACGTCCCTTATCATTTCATCGATCAGCTCCTTATCGCCGAGCAGTTCCAGGCTGGTGACAATTTGCCTTGCAACCACGTGGAGCATTTCGATCTTTTCGGGTGGAAGCCGGCGCTCATCCTCGTCGAGTACGCACAGGGCCCCGATATTGTACCCATTGCTTGTCTTAAGCGGCACTCCACAGTAGTAGTCGAGTTTTGGTCCGGAGGCGACATACTCGAGGTCACGAAAACGTTCATCGCTCTTCAGGCTGGTGATTTCGAGGTAATCCGATTCAAGCAGGGTATACTGGCAGACCGAATCTGCTTTGCCGGCAGGCTTAAAATCGTGCCCATAACTGGAAACCGGCCACTGGGTATAGCTGTCCACCAGGTTGATGA
>JAWVZC010000280.1:0-5809 GCA_033722415.1 Balneolaceae bacterium
ATACACAATAGGGTTGTCTTGCTGCTGTGCATCGGTTATAATCACCCCGGTGTTAACAGACTGAATCGCTTTTTCAAAAATGCGGAGCTTCCGGTTGTTCTCTTCCAGCTGGCGGTTCTGCCTGACGAGCTTGAGGGAGTAGGCTCGTGTTTTCAGGAGAAGGTCCATCCGGGAACGCAATACCTCGGAGGGGACCGGAATGGAGATAAGATCATCCACAAGATGGGAAAGGCCTGCTTCGTGAATTCGGTTACCGGAACTCTGCGACAGCAAGAGGAAGGGAATAAATTCCGGTGACCTATCCTCCTTTAGCTGCTGAACCTCCTCACGGTTCTCCAGCAAATGTTGTTCGTCGATCAGGCAGATATCGAATTCAACATCAATGAATGACTGGTCGTCGCTGGTTCGTATATCAAAGGTTGCCGGCAGGTAATCCCGGAGAAGGGACCGGTCGTGTTTGTTGCTTATGGCCAGTAAAACAACCGCATCGCGCGGATTTTCCGACCACTGCGTGGAGTTGAGATCAATATGTGCGTCCGGTACAATCATTACGATGCCTGTTGCGGCAAACAGTTATTCAATAATGTCGGGATTGCCCGACAAAATACCTTTGATCTTGTCCAGGGGAGCGCCAACCTGGATACCCCCGGAGGTAATCTGAAACTCGCGTATCGTCTTTTCAAAATCGCTCAGCCGTTTTTTAAGCACGCCGATCGCCTTGCGCAATTCGCCCCCGATCTCCAGGTAGCGCAAAAAGATGATATTATCCGTAAGATAGCTGGCATGCATGTCGGTAGTGACAAGCTGCCCGGTAACATTGGGCGTTTCGTTAATCAGGAAACAGGTTACCCCCATATTTTGCAGGTATACGGTAAGTGCGTGCAGCCGCTCGAGTTTATTTTGATCCCTGACCGCTATGCCGTATCCGCCCATGGTGTCGATCATCACCAGCTGGGTATCGTTATGTTCCACATCACGGCGCACCATCTCCGAAAACTCGTCGGGCGAATAGGAGAGCGGTTCTACGGGTATGATCTCCAGGTTGCCCGCTTCGATCATGGTATTGACCGGGATATTAATCTGCTCGGAGCGGCGCCGGATCAGTTCATGCGACTCCTCGAACGTATAGACGACGGAGCGTTCGTTGCGCGAGGCGGCTTCCTTGAAAAACTGCAGTCCCAGGTTGGTTTTGCCCACCCCGCTGGCGCCGGTAATCAGGGTAGTGGTGCCCTTTTCAATTCCGCCGTTCAGCATCTTGTCGATCTCGGGGATGCCGGAAGATAGGATCTGTTCCTGGAATGAGCGGTCGTAAATGTCAGGTTGCAGCCGGGGATAGACGGCGGCCCCCCGGTCAGAGAGGCGAAAGGCGTGATTGCCGTGCCGGAATTCGGAACCGCGGTATTTTGTGACGCTGATACGGCGCCAGTCGGCATCATATGCGAGGTTAATAACCCCGTCGGCCCAGAAAGCGGCGTCCCGGGGCTGATGACGATTGAAGGATTCGGTGATCATAATGAGCGTGGCCCCGCTGCTGCAGATATAGTTGGTGAAGGTAAGGCCGAAATTGCGCAGCTGGTACGGGTCGCTGTTCAGAAATTCGAGCATCGTAATCGAATCAAGTACAACCCGGGACGGGTTCTGCTCCTCTACGGCTTCTGAAATCGATTGCACAATAGGCTGCTGCTCCACTTCCGAGGATGAGAATACGCTGTAGGAACCGGTTTCGCCAAGATCGCCCGCAGGCGTCAAGTCCAGGATGGCCGCCTTTGAAAGGTCAATACCGATGCGCCCTGCATTTTCCACGATGGATTGTTTCGATTCTCCCAGGCTAATGTACAATACTTTCTCTCCGGAATGCAGGCCCCTGGAAAGAAAATGGTACCCGAGTGTCGATTTACCGGTTCCGGGTCCGCCGTTCACCAGGTAGGAGCGGCCCGGGATAAGGCCCCCGTTCAGAATGTCATCAAGCCCCGAAACGCCCGTGGATATTTTTTGTTTCATAGCCTTTACAATTGTAGATGTTCACATAGTTAGGAAATAGGTGTCCAGATTCTGGCTACGCTCGCAGTTGCCATTTCATTATTCCTAAAAAAGCAGGTGGATTTACATTCCTAACTTGAAGCTTGCCGGCACTACTCTCCCAAAAATTATTGTTGTTCGTTGTATAGCAAATTTATATATGAATTCTAAATTTATTCTTGTCATTAATTTGTTCTAGTACAGTTCGCAGTCTGTTTGTAAAATTTCATGAAATAGTATAGCAAATCTCCGACAAGTGTGAATCAGGTAAAAGGCCTATTTAATCCGAATAGGTGTTTTTACCTACTGCCGGTTAGCAATGTGGGGCGCGACGTTTTGGGGAGGCTGTTTTTAATGGGAAGCACACTGAACAATGATGAATGAAAACGGGGATCACGGGTATACAAAGGCAACCTGCAATTGCAGTCCATTTTATTTCGCATATTTTGATACCCAAATTCGCCTCGAGTTGTTTGATTAGTGTTTGCAGGGCATTTAACCCCCATATTGCCTCGTTGGCAGCCAATGCCAGAACAGTGGGGTAAGCCCTGTACAACGACAGGAACCGGGATGCAACGTTTTCTTGCTGTAGATAGAATTATATCCCGGATTTTCCTCACCAGGAAATTTTTCTTAAACATGACGCCCCGATACGTTTGCAGGAAACGATACGGTTGAATGTTGCCAAGCCGTTGTCGGGTCAGCGAAACTGAAGCGAACATTTCGCAGCGACTCATACCCTGTTAGAGAAACCAGGTTGTTATTACTGCTGCAATTCTCTGATAGGCAACAGGGTAAAAGGAATGAACATGAAATTTTGTTAACGTGCATTCGACATAAATCGATCGCTTTGGTTGTTGTTCATTACCGCCTGATCGGTAATTGCACCGCGGCAGCCCGAAATCAGCAAATATCCAGCAGTCCCTTTTTTACGGCATATTTTACGAGCCCCACCGTGTTTTTGGCATCGGTTTTTTCAAGCAGGTGTCGGCGGTGGGCATCAACGGTGCGAACACTTATCTGGAGGTGTTCTGCAATTTCACGGTTCGTGAGCTCTTCACAAATCAGTTTCAGTACCTCCAGTTCCCGTTCCGTCAGCGGCAGATTTTGCGGCTGGTTACCCTGTTCCCGGTTGTTATTCTCATCTCGGATGAGTTCATAAGCCGCTTCATCACAGATGTAGTGTTCGTGGTTGCCAACTTTTTCGAGGGCGAATTCCAACTGCTCCATACCGGAACTTTTTAACAGAAACCCGAGGGCCCCGGCCTGGAAGATGTTCCTGATGAAGGTGATGTTTTGATTGTCCGAAATTGCCAGTACCGATATATCTCCGGTTTTACGGGTGAGGGTGTGTATTAACCGGATACCGTCCAGGTCGGGATCATCCATATCGAGAATAACAATATCGATATCATTGTTAATACAGTATGGAACAATGTCATCATTGGCGTCAAGGATTCCCCGTATTACATAGTTGTTCTTTTGCTCCAGCAGCTCTTTTATGCCATCTGCAATGAGTTGATGGTAATATAGTATAAGAATGTTTGTCTTATCCATAATTACCTACTTTGGGAAAAGCTGTAATTATCATACGTTCTCATGGAAAGCCTGCTCTTACCGTTGGTTAATGGTTGCACTCAGTCCCAAAAGGTTGTTTGCTTGATTTTCTCTCCGACCCCAAATGCTGATCTCGAGACTGATAGCGAGTAACGATACAATGACCGTCAACGTTATTACCCGGATTATTCACGAAATAGTAAAAAATGAGATTACGCCTGTGATATTGTTTGGAATATCAAAATCACCTAACGTTCAAATTCAGGTGCAGCTGCACTATGCTGCAAATTTTGCCCGTGCACTTTATCGTCCCGACAATGGTTCATCAACGTGCCTCGGCAGGTCTGCTGGTGCCATTGTGTCTTTGTTTCGAAATAAATTCGGGATCGTGCAAAGTTAAAATTCTTGGTGAACAACCCGAGCTAACAAGCCCGTAAAATGTTCTCCTAAGGATAATTGAAAATTGATACGATTTATATAGGCCAAATCACCTAAATTTGAGATAGGTGAATTACACCAGAGGCCAACCGGCCGTTCCATTCATCCGAAAATCGCTGGAAGCAGTAACAAAGTAGTTGTTCCGAGGTGATGACAATCTTTACGGATTTTGATGGTCAGGCGACCCCGTGATTCATCGCAAAGCGTACCAATCCGGCTGTATTTCGGGCCCCTGTTTTCTGGAGCAGATTTCTGCGATGGGCGTCCACCGTACGCACGCTGATGAAGAGTTTGTCGGCAATTTCGGCATTCGTGAATTCCCGGCAGATAAGTTCCAGGACCTCCCGTTCCCGCTCTGTCAGCAGCTCCCGGGCTTTGGTACCGGGTTCACCGGTGTTTTTTTTCGAGTCGGGATCACCATCTTCTATATCGTTTTTTAGTATCGACAATCCCGCTTCTTCACTGAAATAGTGTTGTCCCCGGGAGATGGCCTGCAAGGCAGTAAGCAGTTCGGCTTTTCCCGAGTTTTTGAACAGGTAACCGTCGGCACCGGCCCGGATTATTTCACGAATTTTTCCGCTGCCCTCAAGCATGGAAAGTGCAATAATTCGTGTGTCCGGGCATTTGTCGAGGATCTTGCTGGTAGCGGTGACTCCATCCATTTCCGGCATATCAAGGTCCATGATCACGATATCGATCTGTTCCCGGGAACAGATCGCAATGGATTCCCTGCCGTTGGCAGCTTCATGTATTTCTGATATGATCTCTTCGTCCTCAAGCAGTGCGGTAATGCCATCTCGAATGATTTCGTGATCGTCGGTAATTAGAATAGTTAGTGGTTTCATGGGGCTTTGAAGTTATGTGCAAATGGGATGCTGATGCGGATTGTCGTCCCTCCTCCCGCTTCCGAATCAAACATAATGGTTCCTCCCAGGGCCTCCAGTCTCGTTTTCATGCTTTGAATACCGAATTTGGTACTGGAAGTATGATAATATCCCCTGCCGTTATCCTGTATATGCACTACCAGTTTGCGGTCTGTCTGTGAAAGGTGAATCCGGATCCGGGAGCAACCGGAATGTTTGACAGCATTGTTGATCGCTTCCTGTACGACACGGTATAGGTTCAGCAGCTGCTGTTTTGTCAGGGGGCTATTCTGGGGATCATAATCGTATTTTAACGTAAACTGGATGTCGTTATTGCTGTAACTTTCCACGAGCGATTCCAGCGCCGCTGCAAATCCCTGGTCCGTAATGGCCCGGGGCATCAGGTTGTGAGAAATCGTCCTGATCTCAGATATTGCCTCCCTGACCCAGTTAACCCCCCGGCATACTGTTTGCCCCGTTTTTCCGGTAGCTGCTGCAGATCATCCTTCACGGCCTCCAGGTTCATGTGGGCCGCCGACAGATACTGACCGATCCCGTCGTGTAGTTCCCTGGCAATCCGGGCCCGTTCCCGTTCTTCACCTTCAATAAAGGAGTTGATGATCTTCTTCTTTGCCTGTTTCAGTTCCGTAATATCATTGGCAAGAACGAGCCGGTAACCCGGTTTGCCTTCATATACGATATCGGTCGCAGATATGCGGACCGCTATCCTGTTTCCCTGACTGGTTACATGCCTCCATTCCTCCCCGTAAATGGCTTCATTTTTGTTGTTTTCAATGGCCTGTACCAGTTTTTCAACATCCTCATCCGGCCGGATGTCTGCTATGGTCATCGACAGGAACTCCTCCTCGCTGTATCCGTAATGTTCCACAGCTGCCCGGTTTACCTCGACGAACTCAAGCGTATTCACATTA
>JAWVZC010000281.1:0-5801 GCA_033722415.1 Balneolaceae bacterium
AGGCGAAGAAATCTCAGCCGGTGAGTTTTGCGGCACTTTTGGTCATTCAAAAGTGCCTAATAAATGATACAATGCTGTAGTAAGGAAAAAGCCATGTTCGTCCCACAGCAGAGCGGCGGGACGAGAATTCATTCTTGGGTGGAGATTCTGAATAAAATGATGTTCGTAATTCTCGCATCATTATTTCAGAATGACAAGGATTTGAGTGATTCAACTGTCATATGTTTCAATTCCCCCTCAATCTCTCCACCGGTTGGCTGACGGGCTCTTCCCCAAGGAGGATGATCTGGAACCGATAAATTTTTCGGGCCTTCGAAAAAGGGACACCAAGCACATTTACTGGATCTACTGAAAAGAACTCCCCTCTCTAAAAGTTGGTGCCTGTTCCGACTGCTGTCGGAAAGGGGTGCCCCGGGTTACCGGGGCGGGGTGGGTGCTACCAAGGTGCAGGAGCGCCCGTGTTTCACGTTCCGCACCGGAGGTACAGAACGAGATAATAAAATGTCAGCCCGTGTCACGGGCATATGGCAAATAGCCCAACGTTTCAACGTTGGGCGACCAAGGCACGTGAGCACTAAATCCGTCCGTTCCATGTTCGTCCCACAGCAGAGCGGCGGGACGAGATTTCGTTCTTGGGTGGAGATTCTGAATAAAATATCGCTCGCATGGCTCGCTGTATTTTTTCAGGATGACAAGAAAAATACGGCCCTGGAAAACCGGATACTCGGATCAGGTATCTAATTTTAGAAATGGATAAATAACCGATGGGAATTAACGAAATCTTTCCCCTACTCCCAGTCCTCTTCCAGGTGCTCGAGCTTCTCCTCCACTTCAGCCCATTCGTCGGCGTTGGGGTAGTCATCCTTGGTCTCATTGATGATATATTCCGACCATTTTTCAGCAAGGCGCTCGTTCAGTTCGATATAGTGCTCCCATTTTTCGGGCACCTCGTCATCCGGAAAGATCGCCTCCACCGGGCACTCGGGTACGCATGCATCGCAGTCGATGCAGTCGATCGGATCGATCGTAAGGAAATTTGGCCCCTCCCGAAACGCATCGACCGGGCAGACCGCCGCACAGTTGGTGTATTTACAGTTGATACAGGGTTCGGTGACTACGTATGTCATCTTCTAAAGCGTTAAAATGGTCTTTTTAATTTTGCCTAAATATCACGGCTTGGAAGCTTATATGCAACGAGTTTATTTCAGCAGCACCCGCACGCTGTCGATTGATCCGTCGTTTTCTGCAGGTTCAGTTCCGAGCAGCATATTCATCAGCCCATAGAGATGAATACTTTGAAAATTCCCCACGGTATCCCCGCTGACAAAGTCCGGGCCGTTGGCTGCAAAAAACGCCTGCATCTCCGGAGCGAAATTATCGTAGCCGTGGGTCGCCGTCGGCAGATGGTTCCGGAAACGGTCGATAAAATCCGTAGTAAGGATGGTATAGGGTATATCCGCGATCATCACCAGGTCGGTTACCCTTCGGTGGTTTTTCAGATGATACTTCTCCGGCAGATCCTGCCTTCGGTAGATACGGTAGTGCTCCTCCCGCTCCTTGAGCTGCCGGTAGATCTCATCCGTTTTTCCCTTCGTCGGCTGTATAAAAGTTACCGGCTGGAAGGTGATCCATTCGATATCGCCCGGGTTGATAATTTGATCCAGCACGATCAATTTGTCTCCGTACAGTTCCGCCATGCCATGGTCCGAGACGATCATAATGTTGATGGGGCCGACATTCGACTCCTCCAGTCTGCGGTCCAGGTAGCCGATCAGCCGGTCGGCCCGCTGGATGGCGGCGATAATCGAATCCGATTCAATGCCGTGATCGTGGCCCGCATCGTCCACCAGTTCAAAGTAGAGCGTGGCAAAATCGACAGACTCCCCGGTATCTCCTGCGAGCCAGCTCACTACCGTATCGATCCGTGCCTCCTCGGACATCTCTCCATCGTACCGTTTCCAGTAGGTAGGCTGCTGCCCCTGGATGGGAGCTTCCGATCCCACCCAGAACATTGTACCCGCCTTCAGCCCCTGCTGCTCTACGGTATTCCAGATCGGTTCGCCACCGTACCAGCCGGGATCCTCCACCGCCTCCCGGTCGTACAGATGGAACTCCTCCCCGGTTTGGGGATCGTACATGTTGTTGGCAATTAACCCAGTATTCTCCGGATAGAGGCCGGTGACAATCGAATAATGGTTGGGAAAGGTTTTGGTCGGGAACACCGGCCGCATGCTCTCGGCCATCACGCCACCGCGGACAAAGGCATCGAAGTTTGGCGTATCGGTGAATTCCAGGTAGTCGTAACGAAACCCATCGAAGGAAACCAGCAGAAGTTTTGGTGTTTTTTCGGGTTGCCCGTTCTCATCGGCACATCCGAGAACCAGGGGCAACAGCAGAATAAGTATGGTAATGCGGACTTTCATACAGGACCGGTAATATAATTGTAGAGACGCTGGTAGAAAATAAAAAAGGGATGCCCCTTTTGGAAGCATCCCTTTTTAAAAAAATATAAACCTTTAGAAGGTATATCGCACGCCGAATTGTATTTGCCAACGGGAGGATAGATCCGCTCTCTCAAAGAAACTATCCACGCCATCATCCGGATTGCTGAAGCTCATTAAAGGCCGACCTTGTGCATCGTATCCAAAGATGGTGAATACGGTCTCATTATTGAAGTTTGAAAATTCAACTTCTCCCCAATCCTCGTTGAGCAGATTCAGCACATTTAGAAAGTTTGCTGATAATTCAAGGTCACCAACAGGTATACCAGGAATTTTCTGAGCAATTTTTATATCCAAAATATTACGCCATGGCTGACGATCATTGTGCCGTGGTACAATTTCGCCACGATGATCATTCAGAGAAGGTGTATTGGATATAAATGCATCCAGTTCCGCCCAATTGTTGGAAAACAGAACAATATCATCCTCCGCCGCTGGTACAAATACCAGGTCATTGAATGACTGACCGTCCCCGTTGGCATCGCCAAAATAGATCCAGCTGAATGGTCTACCTGAACGGCCCTCGTAAAACATTGAAACAGTCGTTCCGGTTTTTTCGATATTGTACACGAAATTAGCTACAAATCGGTGCAGTACTTCAAAATCTGACCTTCCAACATCTGGATTATTTACATCCCTATTTTCCTGGAATTGCCAATTTGAAATTGCTCGACTACTAGTAGCATTAATTACACTTTCCGCATCGTTGTGAGTATATGCTAAGCTCCCACTTAATCCGAAATCAGTAGTTTTTTCCAGCTTGGCAGTCAAACTGAATTCATATCCTTCATTCGTGTTTTCGAGAAGGAGAGCATTGGTAAATCGGGAATCGACTTTTTGGGAACTTGTAAATAAACCGGGAGGTCCGTATAGCGGACGGTTGCCAACTGCCGTTCCAATTGGCTCGCCGAAGGGGTCTCCAATATTTATGTTCCTATATACCACATCGTTGATATTCGATGAAAATATAGCCTCAACTGTACCAATGAGACCGTACGGCAGTGCATGGTCTACAGCTATATTAGTTCGTAACGTTTGAGGAAATTTGAAATCATCCGATACTAGATTTATTTCAGTAGTTGCCACAGCAGATAAACCCTGTTCTCCCGGGCCTGGCTGGTCAAAAGGATCAGGAGAAAAGTTAGGAGCGCTCGCACCCGATACATCGATCCTTCCAACATCAACTCCTGTATTGCTGTACAAGTTGGAAACCCATACGTACGGCGGATCTCCAGAGAAAATTCCAATTCCACCGCGGACTTGGGTTTTCCTGTCAAACGCATTGAGATCCCAGTTAAATCCTACACGAGGCGACCATAATATATTCCCGTTAGGTACTGTGGATGTACTGAATCCAGGGAAAGCATCCGGCACATCGGGGTTAGACAGAGGATCGTCCGGAAAAACCGGCAGATCGGCTCTCAATCCAAATGTCAAAGTAAAATTGGATTTAATGGTCCACTTATCCTGGGCATATAATCCAAACTGGAGTCCCGTCCAATTTGCAGTAGGCAGTGGGTCGTTGATTCTTGAAAATGAATAATTATAACTAGAGGGATCCCCTGCTTGCCAGGAAGCTATATCATCGAACTCATAGCTTCCCCACCAGTCCTGTAGAAACTTATTATCAAATGTAAATATCTGATTACTGGTTCCTACTGTTATTTCATGATTTCCCTTAAAATATGTCACATTATTCGTGATCTCCCAGAGATCCTGATCAAGACTGTTTTGCTGGGAAAAACGATCTATACCAAGATTAACCGCTTCCCCATCGGGGCCAACAATGATGGAAACCTCGGGAAACGGTTCTGCCTGTACATCCCGCTCATCCCGAATACGGGTATAGACGACCCGAGCCTCGTTGACGATATTATCACTAAAGGTGCTTTTTAGATCTGCAACAAAAGAATTTTGCTTACTTCGGAATACATATTGCCTATTCGACAAATCGAATTCGTCCTGTCCCCGAAATATGCCGTCATCGTCATCCGCATCGACAAAGTTATAACGGAATGTGAGGTTGTGATTTTGATTTATGTTATAGTCTAATTTGATCAGCAATTTGTTATTGTCCTGATCCTGGCTTAACGGTTGGAAACCTCCTGGGTCATATCCATACTGGTTTTGCGAAATGTCTATAATCTGCTGAAGAGTGGAAGATGGGATTGGGTTATCCCCGCCAAAGATGGTACCAGCATTGCTTCCTGCAAGCCCAGTTGTAATAGGTTCGCTGCGACGTTTCAGTTCACCATTAACGAAGAAAAATAATTTGTCTTCAATAATTGGCCCACCCAAACGAAATCCCCAGAATGATTCGTCGAATTCAGAAAATTCGCTTGTACCACCACCTTCTACAGGTAGATCACCGACAAAATTTTCATTTCTTCCCTGAAAATACACCGACCCCTTATACTGGTTGGTACCACTTCGAGTAATGGCATTGATTTGGGCACCGGTAAAACCACTGTTAGTTACGTCATAGGGAGCCAGATCCACGTTAAATTCCTGGATAGCATCCAAGCTGAACGGTTCAGCTCCTGCCTGGCTTCCGGGAGTAGCTTCACCTAGTCCAAATACATCATTCAGTGTTGCACCATCGACAAGTATATTATTGTATCTGTCGTTTCTTGATGCAAAACTGTTACCCCCCGTATTTTGCGGAAGCAGCCTTGTAAAATCCTGAATTGATCTGCTAATTGTCGGAAGGCTTTCAATTTCCCGCGTTGATACGTTGGTTCGGGCACCCGTACGACGCGAGTTCAAGATTTGATCTTCCTCCGCGACAACAGTTACCTCGGAAAGTTCAATATTCCCTTCCTCCAGACTGAAGTTAACAGTCAGTGTCTGATCGAGTTCCAACTCAATATTTTCTTTGCGGGCTTTTTTAAAACCGACAAAACTTGCCACTATATGATAAGGACCACCCACTCTTAAATTCTTTAAAGTATAGCGGCCATCAGCTCTAGAAGTTGTACCATATTCTATGCCAGTCGGTTCATGAGTGGCAATAATATTGGCTCCCGCTAACGGTTCACCGTCCTGATCTATAACCCTACCAGTAATAGTAGCTGTAGTTGACCCCTGACTATATACCGTGAATGGCAAAAGAAGCAGTACGATTAATAAAAATCCGTATCGTTTCATAATAGGTCTGATATTAAAATTAAGATTTAGAGTTCGAAAAATGGACTCTTTCCGTTGTATTCGGATTCGGGAGGAAGATAGAGAAGATAATATTACGAAAACATTAAAACCCGACCGATGATATTTAATGAATCACTTCGCTATCGACGGCTA
>JAWVZC010000282.1:0-5762 GCA_033722415.1 Balneolaceae bacterium
GGCATTGCGCTTGAGCAGGCATCTGAATTAAACCGTTGAACGGGCTACCTATCGGTTCTCACGTTGGCAACAGCAGGCTGGACAGGAGAGAGTCGCTGAATCCGAATCCTCCCGACTGCACACGCCGCCCCTCGGCCGGGAAACTTTAGGGTTGAATCTACGGTGCCTAACTGCTTAATTACTGTAAAGTAAAGAGAAAAACCCTATTTGAACCGCGGCTTATGGCTATCTTGTCTCGCTACCGGCCCCTGCTATCGGCATTCGGCGCGATTGCGATCCTGTTTTTAGGCGGCAGTGCGTTTGCCCAGAACAACGACAACGTGGTCGTATCCACCCAAAAGGTGAACGACCGATACGACGTATTCGTGGAAAACAGGAATCCGTACGACATTACCCTGACCCTCAATATCAGGGGAACCAATATCAGCACCTCCAAAAGAACACCCTACAAAAATGTCTACGCTCCCGCGACCCGGAGGCTGGCGTTGCAAATCTTCATAGACGACAAAAAGAAGGGATTTAACGTCAATACGGACTATACCTGGTTTATGGGAGACGTTAACGCCCGGCACGACGATTCCTTTATCTACGACCTGCCTTATCGACGGGGCGAAACCTACAAGTTGGGGCAGGGGTATGGCGGCGAATTCAGCCACACCGGGAAATCGTACTATGCGCTGGATTTTATGCTGCCGGAGGAAACCCCCGTGCTGGCGGCAAGAAAGGGGGTCGTGATTATGGCGCACGGGGAATCGGACAGGGGCGGCCCGTCCCGGAAATACTCTGAAGATTCCAATTATATCGTGATTCGCCACAACGATGGCACGCTCGGCGAATACGCGCACCTGAAGAGGGACGGAGTACTGGTGGATATCGGCCAGAAAGTGCGAAAGGGCGAGAAAATCGGACTCTCCGGAAATACCGGCTTTTCTTCCGGACCGCACCTGCACTTTACGGTCACGAAAGTGACGGAGGATGGCACCTCCCAGTCGCTGCCCTTTAAGTTCAGGGCAAAAAGGGGAGTGGTCACGGAGCCCCGCGAGGGTGAAGATTACACCGCCATATGATAGCGGTTATTCATGTAAAAACAGCAGGTTGCTCCTCCCGATACGCCCTTCCAACATTAAAAAAACTTAATACTCTCAGCTGTAACAACCTACCCTGCTCATCTTCTTGTATATCCGTTGAAGGATAAAGCTGTAGATCGGCAACAAGGGTCATAAAGCATTGAACACCAAGAGAAAGGTACTGATAGTCGAAGATGAGATGATCATCGCGCTCATGATCGAGCAGATGATCACCCGCCTGGGCCATGTGGTGCTGGACAAAGTAACGACGGGAGAGGCGGCCGTAGAAGCCGCCCTGGCCACTTCACCCGATCTTATTCTGATGGACATTCGATTGGGAGGCAAAATCGATGGCATCGAGGCGATGCAGCAAATCAGGAAGAGAAAGAATATACCCGTCATCTATATCAGCGGTAATACCGACCGCATCGACAAAAACAATTTGCAGCAAAACGGAAATACCGTTTTTCTCACCAAACCGATCTCCTACCAGGCGCTGAACAAGACCGTTGGGGTCGCTTCCTGAGGCTGATCGGTTTCCATCGGTTCCATTCCATTTATTATATTTGGTTTCGTTGCGTTGCGTTCGGTACGATACCGGATCCTGCATCTTTGTGGCGCATCTTGCGTAACCATTACCTAACGAAACCGGTACAGGGCACCGAAAGAGGATGGAATCAAAATTCAAATCGCTCAAAGAACAGCTTCGTTCACTTGAAGAAAGCGATATAGGCTCGGGGCAGCTTCAGCGGAAGAAAAGCTCATCGACCGGTGGCACGTCCCTCTCCACCCTCAGCCGGTATGTGCTGTTCGGAGCCTTTTTGATCGCTTTTCTATTTTATGCGGGTGCCCGATATGGCGCCAGTGAACTGCAGGCCGTCAATCCTGTCGAACAGTTTTTCAGCTGGGTCAATCAGCCCGATCAACAGCTCCTGGAGGATATGGGAGACTGGATGGAGGAGATGGGCTATACGAATTTGACCCGCGAGGATCTGATCGAACTGAGGGAAGAGGGCGTCACCGCTACCTTCACTTCCCGGATGCGGGACCTCGGATATACCGATCTGACCCTGGAGGAGCTGGTGCGGCTGCGGCAAAACGACGTCTCGGCTACCTTTTCGGCTATGATGCGCGAGCTGGGGTATGACCTTTCCATCGAAGAACTGATCCGGTTGCGGCAGCACGGGGTTACCGCCTATTTCACAAGCAACATGCACGATCTGGGGTATACGGAAATTACCACCGATGAATTGATCCGTCTCAGGGATACCGGCGTGCGCCCCTCCGAAGTCGAGCGGTTGATCGAAGAGAGCGAGACCCTTCCCACCATCGAGGAGCTGATACGCTACCATATCAGCAACCAGTGATTTCCCCCGTCTCCGTCGTTGAATTCCGTCCCGGGCCTGAAACCTGCCCGACGACTCCCAATAGTTGCAGAAAATATTGCGTTTACTGCCGTAAACCCATTATTCCCTGTCGGGCTACCCGATCTTGTTAATTAACCGAAGCCTTTACATCTTCAATGCGTCTTTTCGGTAGATGGAATCGTTAAAATTTTGATACGCTGATATAGATGGCCGAGATAACATTACCTGAAGTGGAGCTGAATATTTATACGCCCAAGGATCCGGTTGAAGTGCCGATCGTGGAAAATTGGATCTGTACGAAAGAGGCAAGCCCCAATTTTGTGCGCCACGTCACATTCGATATTTCCGGTACCGACCTGGAGGGGAGAGTACGGGTTGGCCAGTCGGTCGGGATTCTGCCTCCCGGCAAGGATGAGAACGGCCGGCCGCACAAGCTCAGGCTCTACTCCATATCATCACCGACCAGAGGCGAAAACGGAAAACAGCATCTGATATCGACGACGGTGAAAAGAACCATTGAAGAATGGGACGACAACAGTCTCTATCTGGGTGTATGCTCCAACTATCTGGCCGATCTTTCGCCTGGAGACAAGGTGCAGATGACCGGCCCGAGTGGCCGCCGGTTTTTGCTGCCGGTGAACAGCAGGGAGTTCAACTATGTCTTCTTTGCGACCGGAACCGGAATTGCGCCGTTCCGGGGTATGGCAATGGAGCTGTTTGAGGAGCAGATGGACCATACTGTCTTCCTGATATTCGGTTCTCCCTATCGCACGGATCTGCTCTATGCCGAATACTTCGAAACGATTCACGAAGAGCATTCCAATTTTTACTATCTGCCCTACATTTCGCGCGAGGACCGGCGCCCCGACGGGAGCAAGCGGTATGTGCAAACCAGTTTATGGGATGACGCCGAACTGCTGGACCCGATCCTTGAAAAGGAAAATACCCTGATATATATCTGCGGGCTGAAGGGGATGGAAGCCGGCATCTACCGTGCGCTGGCTAAAAAGGGATTGAACGGCTATCTGGATCTCAGGGAACCGGTCATAGACAAGGAACCTGAAGAATGGAACGACCACGACCTGCTTCGCCACGTCAAGCCCGGGTCGAGGACCTTCGTTGAAGTGTATTAAGTGCGCTTTATGGTGCCGTTCATCTGCTCGGCGCCGAATTTACTCAGTATTACCCGCATATCTTTTTTCAAGGTGGGCTTGGCAACGTAGTACAACTCCTTTTCGAGAAGTGATTCCCAATCCTCGAACGCGTGCGTACCCTGGAAAGATTCCGTTCCGTTGCGGATTTTGATGATTCCGGGCTTCACCGCGAACCGCTTGTAGAAATCGGTCAGTTCATCATTCAGCCGATCGCCGACAGGGCTTTCCAAAGGTGCAGGTCCCACCAGATCCATCTCGCCCCTGACAAGGTTCAGAAAGTGGGGCAACCGATACAGGCGGAATTTGTACAAAAACTTTGCTATCAGGCCGCGGGCAATTTCGCCTTCTTCGTTAAATATATTGTAGGTGTAACAGGTAAAGGCTGTGCCGTGCCGGCCGAGCCGGGTATCTTTCCGGAGTACCGGGCCGCCGGATGAGATCTTGACCAGCAGTGCGATGATGGGATAGGTTACGACAAAAAGAAGGAATCCGATCGAGCCGCCGATGACGCAAAACATCTGTTTCGGGAAAGTCTCGTTACCGACCAGTTCGTGGAAAAACAGTCCCAGGTCGGGTCCTTTGTGTCTGGAACTGGGAACGTAGTCCAATCGCTTTTCCAGCAGAATTTTTTCCTTCGGGGAAAGGGATTGATCTTTTTTACGTTCTCGTGTTGTAAGAGAGTTAATGCCTTCCGATTGCATGATTATTGATAGCCGATAGCCAAATCTGATATTCGCAGGGTTTAATAGCGAACTCTATATTAAATAAATTTACTTTTTTTCGAAAATTATTAGCCCGTACATGCCAATTCTAATCCGTACGGTGTATATACCCTCCTTATTGTAAAAAGTTCCCTTCTTTGCGGTATCGGATGTTCATTTCCGTGACGCCCGCCGATACGATATACTTCATCACTTCCGAAGGATTGGCATCTAGCGGCACGACCGCCTCTCTTCGGACAAAAAACAGATTGCCGGAAAAGTTGTAGGAGTGGGGGCAGTACACCCCGATTATCTCATGTAATCCGAACTCCGAAAGATCCTCGTCGGTGATAAATCCCAACTTATTCAAACCGCTGTCATTAAGCTTGACCAGAACCGGTTTTGTGAATTTTTTCTTGTCTCCGACAAATGCCTCCGTTAGCTCTTTGATAGAGGTGTAGATAATTTTCACAAGCGGAACCCGGGTCAGAAAATTTTCGAAGTAGTGGATAATGGGCCGGGTGAACGCGCGGGTGCATATATATCCCAGCAGGGATACCCCCAAAAAAACCGTAATGATCCCCAAACCGGGTATGTCCAGGTTGAACGGTTCAAAAAGCAGCCTATTCAGGGAATCGTTCGCCCAGTTTACGCTGGCATAGATGATGTAGAGGGTGGCACCCAGTGGAAATACCAGTAACAGGCCTCGAAGAAAATTGTTGAGCAAAGATTTCATGGGATTGACTGATTGATTGAAAATTGTTCGGTGACGGATTTATATAACTTGAAAACCAACGGTAACCAGTGGGAATTATGGGGTCTCGTTAATGTAACGTAAAAACCGAATCCTGGTAACCGGTCGGCGGGCTCGGATGCGGAAACGAATCCGGTGGTTCCCGATATCCATTATTATGCACGATTCAATGAACCTGAAATGGGTAAAGTCTTTTCAGCAACGGTATTTTCCGGAGTATCTACCGTCGGCGCCGGTTCCAGCCGCTCTTACTTAGCCCAAAGTACGTTTTTTTACCGTCACAATAAATTAATCGGTTTATATGAAATATGTGTTCAAGCGGTTTTTTTGCTATTTTCTTTGGCTTTGACAGAAATAGGAAATTTTGAATTGTGTGAGTTCATGTCGGTAAAAAGTGCATCCGAAATAAGGAATGATTTTTTTGAATTTTTTGAGGAAAAAGAACACATCATAGTCCCGAGTGCCCCGGTTGTCCCCCAGGACGATCCCACGCTGTTGTTCACCAATGCCGGGATGAACCAGTTCAAGCCGATATTCCTGGGCGAGGAACCCGGTTACAAGGCGGATGGGGAGGTATGGAACCGTGCCGCCGATACCCAGCGATGCATCCGGGTCAGCGGCAAACATAACGACCTGGAGGAGGTAGGCCACGACACCTACCACCATACGCTGTTTGAGATGCTCGGCAACTGGTCGTTCGGAGATTACTTTAAAGAGGA
>JAWVZC010000283.1:0-5735 GCA_033722415.1 Balneolaceae bacterium
ACGTATTTGCAGGAAATTTCCCCACAACAGGTATCAGTCCCAACTATTTATTACGTCTATAAACATGTTTTTCAATAATTTACGGATATTACAAGTAGTGGAATTCCGACTCTTTTTTACGTAATAATTGAGCAGGTTAGCCAATCAGGAGGGTAACAACCGGTGCCACCTGCAAAAAATCAGAGGAAATCCGTTGCCTGTCGGCTGGTGTTGTAGGCGATCCACCACCCTGTTATCTCAACTGCCGGGAAATCCACTCGCTCCGAAATCAGGTAGTAAAGATTTCGGTTGGTTCCGCTACCGGGACCAATTTGCCGTCGATCTTCTCAAAAATATTAAGCAGGGCTTCCTCCCGGAACCGCCCGGTGGCCTCCACATCCGTCACTCCATTAGTAAATACCAGGTACGTTTTTCGTGGTTCTTCATGCAGGTATGCGGCATGTTTCAGAACAAACCCCTTGTATTTACCAAATACATAGTATTGCAGTAGTTTATAGTCTGTCATACCGAAAGTCTTGATCATAGCTCAATTCTATTACCGTTGATAATAATTACCCGAATGCCCTTCACATTGTTCCCGCTACATTGTAAGTCGGGTTATGTACTACGATTAATGTTCCAGGATGGTACCTTTTCTTCACCTGTACTCGAATGAGATAATCGTATAATTTATTGTAAGAGGATTCAGACATCAATTTGTTACAAAAAAATTAGATTACTGCCTGAAATCTTTGATACTCAATCATTCGCTTTTGTTTCAGCTTTTGATTATACCTCAGAACTCCATCAAAGTTTCCTTTACATGACACGCATCCTTACTATTTACGAAGGATATCCTGAACTGAGTAAAAAAGACCAGCTCTGGTCAACGAAGCAGGTCCGATTCTCTATTATGTCTCTTTTAACGGGTTACGCTCATTTTGATGCTCCATTAATGCCTTCGGTATATGGTAATAATTGCAACCGCAGGGCCCTGCCCTTCCAATCGTAGCGGTGACGAGCCCCCTGAAGAACCACCCGATTTTACGAATGTATTTTTAATTTTTTCTAATGTTTTACCCACTTTTTCATCCTGCTTAAACTTCATTCTAAATTCAGTTATAGATAGATGTTTGTAATTATTTGAGATACCCAGTAACTATCCGTAATAAACGAACTGATTCCTGAAAATGTCGTGTAAGTACAAGCGGGATAATTAATTAGGAACAATCATAAAAAAATGATATATATGTAATGCGCTTTAATTAGCGTCTCTCTTGATGAATTACCCCCTGTGTCTTTTGATTAGGACCAGGGGGATTTTCAGTATCCATTTCTGCGTAGTCGAGACCGAGACACAATACATTGCTGTGCCTGATCACATTCATCCCGTACCTATCACGGCAATGCCGTTGCTAAAACCACCGCAGTACGGAGCTCTCTCCACCCGGATCAATACCGGTTAATCATGCATGTAGCCTGAGTGAGAAATGCGGGCCGGGATCTGCCGGGGACCATACGAAGAGTGATATCGGGCCGGTTATTCCAATTATTGCGCACCGAACAAACGTTACAGCGAAAATATGCCGGCATCAAGAATCTTCCGGAGAGGAGTGCTGCATAAATCTGATTAACCCTGTGTTATCTTACTCCCACTTCAGGGGAACATTCTCTGACATTCTGAAGTAGCCAATTGCCGCGAGTAGAAATCATTGCATCGAAAATGATTTACAAGGTCTTGCGAAACAGTGCTGTTTTGACCTCCCAAAATCCCTCCTGAGCACCCGACAATGGCTTAAGAGATGATATTTCGATACCTTTTACAATAATCAGAGTGTAGTGGTTCCTGTTGCTGATCGATCACTGCCTGATTTCTGAGGACGCACCGGATTACGGTGCCGGTTGTGCCAGCAGCAGGCGGGCCTGTGTGCCCCATCCGCCGATAAAGATATCATTCAATCCATCACCGTTCAGGTCACCGACTTCCATCCCCCAGCCCCGGCCCGTGCTTTCGTCGGGAATGTAATCTTCCGTTTCATCACTGAAAAACCCGTTGCCGTCATTAATGTAAGCCCGGAATTGAAGTGGGATAAATCCCGGAATCTGGATCGGTCCGACGACAATATCCACAGCGCCATCCCGGTTCAGATCCACAGGGGTTCCCTCATAAACGGAGAAACTGTTGTAGGGCAGGCGATCCTCGGTTTCATCCCGAAACCGGCCGTTCTCGCTTTGCACCAGCAGGCGAACACGGGGATCTTTCACCCACCCGCTGTTGTTGCTGGTAAGATTTAAAAAGAGGATATCGGGCCGCTGGTCGCCTGTAAAATCCGTGACATGTGCCTGGCGTGTCTCGAGGGGGGTAACCAGTTCCAGCCGTTCAGATTCGTCGGTAAAGTGGCCTCTTCCGTCATTGAGATAGAGCTTATTCGGTGGATTTTCATTTCCCACCACCATGTCGAGGTCGCCATCTCCGTCCAGATCGGCCAGGGTAACATCCTGCGTATCGTCGTTCACCTGCGGAAGGTGGCTTTTGGTGGCATCCAGAAAATGTCCCGGGTTGTCCGGATCATTTAGCCACAGAAAGTTTTGATTATTGTCCGCATGTACACCGGTATTGCCGACGACCACATCAGGCAGGCCGTCTCCATTCAGGTCGCACACGGCCAGCCCGTTTCCCTCGCTCATTGACAGCAGGCGGTCACTTTCATCCGAGAAGCCGCCTTTGCCCGTGCCATAGAAGAGCTGATGGGTCTGGTCGTCTTCGGCGACAAAGATAAAATCGATCCTTCCATCGGTATTAAAATCGGCAGCATTCACATGTTCTGTATCGTGTGACGCCTGCCCGAAAGCCCCCCTCTTCCAGGTAAGGTGCCCTTTACCGTCGTTAAGATAGAGCCGGTTGGGTCCCATCTCGACAGCCAGCGCAATATCAAGGTCGCCGTCGGAGTCAACATCGGCAAAAGCGGCGTCGAGTGCATGCAGATCGGGTGCTTCGGGAACGTGCGTGGAGGTGACATCCCGGTATATCGTTTGGCTGAAAACAGATCCCGGTAACAGAAAGAAAACGGTGGCCAATAGAAACAGAAAGGCTTGATAGTGAGATTTCATGGGTCCCTGTTCTTTAAATTTAAACGATGACGTACTTTCCCACGCTGAAAATTATTAAATCCGGCACTTTTTTTCTGATAATTGAAGCTATTTACGAGATATCAAACGAAGTATCTGGTCCCTGTTTGTTCTTGCTCAGGCCGTGATAACGGGAAGCCGGCTCTTTTCAATACCAAAGCGAAACGTTCGCCGGGGAGCCACGACCTCTCCGTCGGCATGGCTCCATACCTCACAATCCAGCTTCACGGTCACACCGGATTGCCATTTCACCTTTTTAACAATCGAGACATCAAACGACATTCCCATAGACAATTTTATAAACTCAAGCAGCAGCCGCCATCGCGAAACGTCCTTGACGATGACGAGTTCAGCCACTCCGTCCGTCACATTTGAACCGGGAGAAATTTCATACCGGCCGCCTTCCGTGGCACCATTGGCGGCCACAATCATCCAGGCTTTGCCGTGCTGTATATTCCCGTCAATCTCTGCATGATAACTGAATACCCGGGATTGAATCAACGCTCTAAGAGCTCCTGTAAAATACCGCAAAAAACCGGGCCTGAATCTGCTTTGCGTTGCGTATAGATTGGTGAGTCCGTCGACTCCCAAACCATATGTGTTAAGCACATAGCTGTCGTCAAACGTCAGTACATCCACTGTTTTTATATTTTTTTCCGAAAGTATCGCAAGATTTTGAACAAAGCTTGTGCTCATTCCCACGCTTTTCGCAAAATCATTACCGCTGCCGAGCGGCAGGATGCCCAGTGCACTGCCGGAGCCAACCACCCCCCTGGCCACCTGCTGAACGGTGCCATCACCTCCCGCCGCCACAATATATCTGTATTCACCGGCCGTTTTGGCGGCCTCTTCCGCAATCTTTTGCTGTTCCCTTATGTAGATGATTTCAGCTCCCCGGGGCAGGGAAGTTACCTGATCCAGGTTACGCCTGAAACGCTCCCCGGTCCTGCCCCGGTCCGCCTGCGTATTTACAATAAAGCAGTAGGAATCTTGCAAGAATCAGTGCTTGGTTGCTCGTCGCCTTTACCCTGTTATTATAAGCAAACTATCTCAATTGAACAGGGTAGAGGGAACGGCAGGAAATGGGGAGGTATTCCGGTTTCTCGCATGAAGGTATTTTTTTACTGGTTCCCTATGACCACCAGGCATATACGGGATCGAAGTCCCGGCTCTAGAATTACCGAATACGGTTAGCTCTCTTACTCACCGAGAAATTTGGCTCTGCGCAAGACACCCTGGCGATGGCACCAGCAGGTATGCCGAGGTACGCCGAGGAGCCGATGACGGGACGCCCTACTGAATAAGAAATTCCCTGGTGAGGTAATCCGGGAAAAATGCGGGACAGTTACTAAAACAAGAAGTGGGGCAACCCACAGCAGGTTCAATGTCAATTGCCTGAATTACCGTTTCATTGTACGCTTCCACTTGCGGTGCAACTGAACTTTTAACGGGAGCCAACCATTGAGAAACGATAGTAACCCAGGAGAACTGCAATTTCGGTAATTGTGCCGAAGATCTCACGTCGGTCCATAAACCTTTCGGGATAACAGCCGCTTGCTCTGCCACTACAGGTAATCTTAGTTATCGATTTCTCCTTCAACCAACTACCGTATCATTTTCTTGCTCTTCCAGCTTTTTACCTTTGCTTCAGCAGCCAGTGCTTGTTCCCTGATTTTAATTCCACGAGTGTATACCAACTTCCAGGGTCGGTAACGATGGGTATGTTTCTTTCTGTCTGAATTATTATGGAAGAAAAGCCTGCGCTTAGGATTCGAACCAACGTCCCGAATGGTATGACTTTATCAAGGGACAGGCTCTTGGGTTTGTTATGAGTTATTTCAGAACCGTAATCTACGATTCCGGGAGGAGGCCATGAATAATATCAAAAGTATCAACCTGACCTAGCAATGACCTTCCCGTATTTTCCGTCCAGACTTAAAAACGCCTAGAGTCTTTTTTAAAAACCCGAACTCCTGGCAGGTTATACCTCAACCGTTAGCTGGTTCACTTAATTTCCGTATATTAGTATGTCTAAAAATTGTACATAATATGCTTTCCCGTAAGTCCCTGCAATGATAAAAATAGGTCTGGGGTAAATAGGGAGTTCCAGCAGAAAGTAAAAAAATCAAACCACCCCGGCCATGGCCATTACTGACGACAACCGTTGGGCAGAGACCGAAGGGGCACCTGATAACCTATCCTCAAAACTCTTACACCGCTACCTAGATGCCGTTATTGAACTCGTCACTGAAAATCCTGAGGTGGCTCAACACTTCGCCGAGGTTTCTCATCTCATAAAACCTGCATACCAATTATTCCATCCGAGCATTTTAATCCGTTTATTTGGACGATTCATCATCTCCTTTACCCAAAACCGATCAGAAACATAAGGTTGATATTCAATCGCCATATTTATTACTTAAATACATGAAAAAAAAATGACTTAAGGATAAAATATAATAGTCGTTTTATCTAAGTATTATAAACGGGAAAAAACTAATATTGTCAGGGATAACCAAACAGAGGGAATAATTATGAAACAGCTAGCTTACCTATTAAGTGTTGGACTTTTTCTGATTGTAATGAGTGGATGTGAAAAACCTTCCGTAACCGATTCATTTAACAAG
>JAWVZC010000284.1:0-5665 GCA_033722415.1 Balneolaceae bacterium
CTGGGCCTTGATCGCGCGTTCCGTATCATTGAAAATCTGTTCCTTGATTTCTTCGCTAGTCATTCAATGCCTTGTTGATTGCAAAAATATTTCCCGCCCGAACTTAAAAAACAAAGCCGTGTTAAACCAGCAAAATAACTACAGGGCGAGGTAATATTATACAAAGAAATGACCGGGCAGCATCTGCCTGCAGCATGAAGTTATCCACAGGGGTCCGAGGC
This sequence comes from Balneolaceae bacterium, assembly GCA_033722415.1. Lineage (GTDB taxonomy): Bacteria > Bacteroidota > Rhodothermia > Balneolales > Balneolaceae > JAMQKA01. The sequence continues at coordinate 222 of JAWVZC010000284.1, forward strand.
TGGAAAGTGCCTGTGCCCTATCGGGTTACCTGGTGATTCACCCGAAAATGGGGCCGCTGATCCCGAAAATTTCAGCCCGATACAGGAGTTATGACGAATCAGGAAGATCGGGCCAGCTCCAGGTATTCCTCGAGACTGTACTTCTTTTTGTTACGATTGCCACCCTTTTCTCCGGACCGAGCTTCCCCGTTACCGTGGGCCTTTTCCAGCTCCCTGCTGAGCCTGCTCTCAAGATTTTCGCCGCTGTTTTGGGTGCCGCCAACACCGATTTTACGGCCATGCTGCCCTTCCTTTCCATCCCCGTTACCGGGTTCAAGTGAAACAAGCTGCAACCCCGGTTGTGATGGGCGCCCGTTTTTCTCAACGGTTTTGTTCTGATTTCGCGCTGTTACCTCGGTCGATTCATGGTCCTCGCTGTTGTATCCCCGACCTTCTTCCGCTGCCGCGCCTTTTTCCAGGATTACTTCCGGATCGATCACAAAGTGGTCATCCCAGCAGCTGCCGTTTTGGTCGGCCGGGAGATACCGGGTGATGGTGTATCCATTGAGCTGACGCCGTGGCTGAGTCTGCTGCTCGTTTCGGGAATCAGCGGATGCTGTTTCTTGGTTCGTTTCGCGCTGGTCGGTCTCACGCTTTTCTTCGGCCGCTGTTCCCGGGAGGCGGGCCTCCGCTTGTTCGTGGGTATCTGGTTCAGGTTCCGTTTCCGAATGGTTTTCCGACCCTTCGGCTGATGGTTGCGGGGATTGTTCCGCTTGCCGTTTATCACTCATTCCCAGTTTATTCCCGAAGAGGGTGATCTCTTCCTTCCGGATAAACCTGAGAATAAGACCGATGGAATAGAGAACCAGGAATACAGACAGGGAAACCAGCAACGTCTGCAGAGGCCATTCCATGATATTTGTCCGAACATTCAGTACGAATTCTACCGGGGCGTCAAGGGTAACCATCACATTTTCAATCGTTCCGGCAGCATGAAATTCCTGGAACTGTTCGGGGGGGAGCCGGTTGTAGTCATGGATAACCCGTCCCAGCTCCCCGAGACGTGAAGTGAATGACGGCCAATAATACAGGAGCGATGGAATGGCGATAAATCCGGTTGCCAGTTTATGTATGAAGGTACCGGTTATACCCGTGACGAAAAGCGCTGACACCGCGGCACTGATCTTCATGATATATTCACACACTGCAAGCAGCCCACTGCCTACCAGTTTTCCAAGCCGTTCGATACTCATAATCCCGATATTAATTTAGATAGTGATTCCGCATGTCCAATTTTAACAGAATCAAGTAGATGATCTACCTATAAGAGGAGCGGTACCGGAAATTGTTACAGATTGTCCCGCGGTTGGTAAAAATGTGTTAAAAACGAGTGGCATAAAATAGAAAACCCCGGGTAAACCGGGGTCACTGTTACGATTCAACATGAATTTCAGGCATCAGGTTTTATCTTCCCTGATGCAGTCAGTTTTGGTTTCTTTATGGCACGGTTCAACAGCAGTTGCACCGCATTCGGGACATTCTACTGGTGTGCTCATAACTACCTCCACTTTTGGTTCATCTTGAACAGAGAATATTATTTACTGAACAGATAAATGTCCAGCCACGTTAAAAATTTAAATAGAGTTTAAATAACGTGTCTGCGATTAACAATGCATTAATACCCTCGTTTTACCTATATTCATGGTCCAAAAAAAATTCGGATCGATACTTGTTTTATGCTAGCTAAACGTGTTATTCCCTGCCTCGACATAAAGGACGGGCGAACGGTAAAAGGTGTGAACTTCGTCGACCTGCGCGATGCGGGAGATCCTGTGGAGCTGGCCAAACGGTATGCCGAGGAAGGGGCCGACGAGTTGGTTTTCCTGGACATCACCGCCACGCAGGAGAAGCGAAAAACCCTGGTGGAACTGGTTCGCCGCATTGCCGAAAAGATCGACATCCCATTTACCGTGGGGGGCGGAATCCGCACGCTTGAAGAAATTGAGGAACTCCTGCACGCGGGCGCCGACAAGGTGTCGCTGAACAGTGCGATCGTGAAGAACCCGGAGCTCATCGACAAGGCATCCGGGCGGTTCGGCTCACAATGCATTGTTGCCGCGGTAGACGCCAAACGAACAAACGGAGCGTGGTCGGTTTTCATCAAGGGTGGAACGGAGAATACCGGTCGCGATGCCCTCGAATGGATGAAAGAGGTTGAGCGGCGGGGAGCCGGTGAAATACTGCTGACCAGCATGGACCGCGACGGCACGAAGTCGGGGTTCGATGTGGAACTGCTGGAAACCGTTAACCGGCAGGTGCGAATTCCGGTTATCGCCAGCGGGGGAGCCGGGAACGCTGAACACTGTATCGAGGCGATCACCAGGGGCAACGCCGATGCCGTGCTGGCCGCCAGCATCTTTCATTTCCGGGAGATTGCGATCAGGGATTTAAAAGCAGCGCTTGAAAAAGCGGAAATCCCTGTTCGAAGAACGCATGCCCTCGACAGCGGGCACCAATGAGTTCTCTACCGGAACCGTCTGGATATGGAAGACATCGGGTTCCATCACGCCGGACAATATCACCTCATATACTTATATACCCGCATAATGCCCTGGTGTTCAGTCGTTCGGGGTAGTATTACTTTCCATCGTATTTCTGTACATTTTGCAATCGCCAGTAACAGCTAAACTCTCTGACAAACAATATGGATATTGAAAAGGTCGATTTTGACAAAGGTGGCGGGCTGGTTCCCGCAGTAGTTCAGGATGCCGGCACACACCAGGTGCTGATGCTCGGGTACATGAACCGCCCCGCCCTCGAACAAACCGTCGAAAAAGGACGCGTCACATTTTACAGCCGCAGCAAGGAGCGCCTGTGGACCAAGGGGGAAACGTCCGGGAACTACCTGAACGTGGCAACCATTCAGGCTGACTGCGATAACGACTCCCTGCTGATTATGGCCGAACCGGAGGGCCCCACCTGCCATAAGGGAGAAACCTCCTGCTTCCACGAACATGAATTTAAACCGCGAAAAAATCGCTACGGCTTTCTGAAAGAACTGGAAGAGCTGATCCGGGATCGCAAGGAAAAACTGCCGGAGGATTCCTATACCACCTATCTTTTTACGAAAGGAATCGACAAAATGGCCCAGAAAGTCGGTGAAGAGGCCGTGGAGACCGTAATTGAGGCAAAAAACGACCGAAAAAAAGCGTTTGTCGGTGAAGTGGCCGACCTCCTTTTTCACCTGATGGTGCTCATGACCGAAAAAGATGTATCGCTTAAGAAGGTTGTCAAAAAACTAAAAAAGCGACACAAAAAAGGGAATCACAAGCACCTGGGCTAATGTACGGCAGAAACAACTGAAGTCTGGCCCCGGGCCGGTATTGCAGGAACGTTTCTCCGCTGTTTCCTTTTTCGTACAGTGATACCCGGAATTTCAGCAGATTAGCTACCAACACAAAGGGAGGACGATCATGAAGTACCGAACACTGGGTGACGATCATCTCGAAGTTTCAGCCGTAGGGCTGGGATGTATGGGGATGTCTGAATTTTACGGAAAACGTGATGAACAGCAGTCGATTTCAACGATTTACCGGGCCCTGGACCTGGGCATCAACTTCCTGGATACGGCCGATATGTACGGCGTGGGACACAACGAAAAACTGGTCGGCAAGGCAATTAAAGGCCGTCGGGATAACCTGGTCATTGCCACCAAGTTCGGAAACGTACGCGGAGATGACGGCAGTTTCCTGGGGGTCGACGGCAGCCCGGAATACGTGCGAACCTGCTGCGAGGAGAGCCTGCAGCGCCTGGATGTCGAAACCATCGACCTGTACTACCAGCACCGGGTGGATCCAGACACTCCCATAGAGGAAACCGTCGGCGCCATGGCTGAACTGGTGGAGGAGGGCAAAGTACGCTATCTCGGCCTGTCTGAAGCCTCCGCTGAAACTATGCGGCGGGCAAACAAAATCCATCCGATTACGGCCCTGCAAACCGAATACTCTCTTTGGAGCCGGGACGTAGAGGACAATATTCTGCCCGCATGCCGGGAGCTGGATATCTCGTTTGTGGCATACAGCCCGCTGGGGCGCGGCTTCCTGACCGGGAATATCACATCCTACGACGACCTCGATGACGATGACTACCGGCGACATTCCCCGCGCTTCCAGGGTGAAAATTTTGAAAAAAACCTGGAGCTAGTCGACCACATAAGGGAACTGGCTGGGGAAAAAGGGTGCACCCCCGCACAACTGGCGCTTGCCTGGTTGCTGGCTCAGGGAGATGATATCGTACCGATACCGGGAACAAAACATCAGAAATATGTCGAAGAAAATGCGGCCGCTGCAGAAATTGACCTGACCGAAAACGAGCTAAGGAAAATCGACGAAATAGCCCCGAAAGGTGTGGCCGCCGGACTCCGGTACCCCGAACAGAGCATGAAAAGCATCGAGTGGCAGTAGGCGGAAGTGCATGTGTACCTGAATTTACCTTGATAGGACATCTCAACGTTGCGGGCTCGGGTGCACGGCCCGGGCTGGTAATATTCCTGACGTGACGGAAAACAGATTCCGGGTAATGCTGAGTACAACCAATCCTAGCTAACCCGATTTTCACCAAGAAAATTTCCTTTCAGAAAAACCTCTCACTATGTTTCCGAAAACAGTCTAGCCTGTATTTCTCACCAGGAAATTGGTTCGTCAGCAAGGCGAAGAGGTCATCACAAGCGAAACGTATGGTTATACGTTGAGTGGGTGATTTCCATCTTCAACGCAGCTAACGGTACCATTTCGCAGTCTGCGACATCCCGTTTACCATATTCGAATATAAATTATTCTAACCCATTCTATTTCAAACATTACAAGAAATCTAACATAATTCTCGTGAGAAATGCAGGCTAGATCGCATTTGGAACGTTGACCAGCCATTGTCAGGCCAACGCCGCTGAGATGAAAATATCGCTGCAGTTTACACCTTGTCAAACGTATTTTGTCATTTCGAATATTACAAGTTACAGCTTGCTGACAGGTACAGGGATTTTATCTCAATATTCTTGTGAGAAAGATGAAATAAGTCAGGACTAATTCAAATTCTCTCAATACCGCCTTACCCATTAAAAAGATGTATCTTTTTGTATGAACAAACTTCCGAACGCGTGTTTTTGATTCACTCATTTTGCCTTCATATTTCTTAATTGGCATCCTTCTGAGGAAGTATCCCCAGCCGTTTCCCTTGATATTCAGCCGACTAAATTAGAACGTAACTAGGCATAACATTACAGCCCTTCCGTGTATGGCATTTCGCATCTGTATTATCGATCTCCTCGTGCTGTCTACCCATTCCTGCAGGTAATCGCGGTATCGCCATTCCTCATTTTCAGGTACAGTTCGATCCTGTTTGGTGAGCACACTTTCCAGTTCATCGAGATAATACTCGATCCGGTCCAAGTTTTGCTGCACTTGTTC
>JAWVZC010000285.1:0-5660 GCA_033722415.1 Balneolaceae bacterium
ATTAACATATTCATCCGAAGCCGTTCATCAGGGCTGAAGCAGGGGATGTATCTCGAGGTTAAAACCGGGGGATATGTCATAAAAAATGCCGTCGAGGTTCCCACCAACCTGTTAACCCGGAACAACCAGCTTCATGTGGTTCGGGATGCTACAGTACATCTGGTGCAGGTAATCCCGGAGCGATTTCTGGACGAAACGGTTATCGTATCCGGGCTGGATGGCAAAACTACAATCATCAGTGAACAAATAGGTAAGCCCATACAGGGCACCAAGATAAAACCCGTAAAAGCACAATGAAGAGACTGATAACCTATTTCATCAAGTACCCGGTAATGGTCAATCTCGTCGTGGGAATGATCATTATCCTGGGGATTTCAGCACTCTATCAAACCCGTACCATGCTTCCGAAAGAGGACATCAATTTTATAACCGTGGATGTGGTATATCGCGGGGCCTCACCGCAGGAGGTAGAGGAGGGCATAACAATGAAAATTGAGGATAACCTGGAGGGAATACAGGGTATCCAGCGTGTCACTTCCACATCGTCAGAGAATATCGCCCGAATCAGGATCGAGCTTAAGGAGTATGTCGATTCCAATGTGGTACTCCAGGATGTCAAAAACGCCGTGGATAAGATTACCACATTTCCCGAAGGCATCGACGAACCTAATGTGGTCAAGGAGGATATCCTTAATGCCACGCTCAACTTCGCGGTGACAGGCGACCTACCACGGCAAACATTGAAGGATTTTGCCAAAGAGATCGAAGATGACCTGCTGCGCAAGGAGGGGCTTTCCCAGATTGTTATTCGTGGTTACCCGGAAGAGGAGATCGAAGTGCAGCTGCGGGAGCGGCTGATGCGCAGTTATGGTCTCACGTTCAGTGATGTAACCCGAGCCATTCAGCAAGCCAATCTTGAAACTTCGGGAGGTGAAATAAAAACTGTAAGCCAGCGCATGCTGATCCGAGCCGATGCGAAAGAGTATTACGCGCGGGATCTTCGGGATATCGTGATCAGAGCCACGGAAAACGGGGAGGTTGTAACTCTTGGGGATGTGGCTGCCATGACCGACCGGTTTGCCGATGACCCGCAGAAAAATTACCTGGACGGAAAACCCGCCGTGGTCTTCCAGGTATTCAGCCTGAATGAGGAGGATATCCTGGAAAACGCGAAGTATATCCGGAACTATATCGAGGAGTTTAATTCCACCCACGAGGGCGTGGAAGCGGTTTTAATCGAGGATACGACCATTAATCTCAAAAAACGGATAAACACGCTCGCCAATAGTGGAATTACCGGTGCCGTACTGGTGCTGCTGGTGTTAGCTCTGTTCTTAAATAAACGGCTGGCATTCTGGGTAGCCCTAAAAATACCCGTTGCCCATCTTGGAATGATGGTATTGTCGGTATTCTACGATCTGACCATCAACCAGGTATCGATGTTCGGGGCCATCATTGTGCTGGGTATACTCGTTGACGACGGGGTGGTAATTGCGGAAAACATCTATCAGCATTGCAAAGAGCAGGGCAAACCCGCTCTTAAGGCCGCCGTTGACGGGACCCTGGAGCTGATGCCCGCCGTATTTTTCTCCATGACTACTACGGCCACGGCCTTCACCCTGTTCTTTTTTATACACGGAATAATCGGGAATTTTTTCTCGGATATCGCTTTTGTGGTGGTGGCCACATTGATCGTTGCAATGATTGAAAGCTTCTTCCTGCTTCCGGCGCATATCGGCTACTCCAGGGCACTCACCACCGATGAAAAACAGTCCAAACTGGAGAAACAGTTTAATCAGAGCCTGGTCTGGTTCAGAGACAACCTCTATACCCCGCTGGTACGCTGGACGGTGAAAAGGTTCAGCTGGGGTAGCCTGGGTGTGGGAGTGCTGGCGATAACGGCAGTAGTGGGCACGGTTGCATTCGGCTGGCTCAATGTCACGTTCTTACCGAATGTGGAACAGGATGTGATAGAGGCGGACCTGGAGCTCACTCCCGGTGTCAGGGAAAACAGGACGGAGGAGATTCTGATGGATATCGAAGAAGCAGTCTACCGGGTAAATCAACAGATTTCCTCTCAGCGGGATGACGGAAGGGCGTACGTTCAAAAGGTGGAACGGATCATTGGACCGAAGTCGCACGAGGGAAAAATACGTGCTACGCTTCTTCCGGGTGAGGAACGGGAGGTGCTCTCGTTTAAAGCGGCAAATATCTGGCGACAGGAAGTCGGTGAGATACCGGAAGCGGTCAATATCTCCTACGGAAACCCCGGGTTTATGTTTGGTGCCCCGGTCTCCATTGCCCTGAAAGGAGATGACCTGGAAAATCTGCGCGCGGCCAAAAACGAGCTAAAGCAGGCAATGCAGCAGCGTCCCGATTTGAAAGACGTCGTGGATAATGACAAGCAGGGCATTACGGAGATAAACCTGGAGTTAAAGCCGAAAGCCAGGCTGCTGGGATTGAATCTGGGTTTTGTCATGAAGCAGGTGCGGGCCGGCTTTTTCGGAATGGAAGCCCAGAGCCTGCAGCGTGGTGACGAGGAGGTCAAAATATGGGTCCGGTATGCCGAGCAGGATCGCAATTCCATTCATCAAATCGAGGATATGCGCATCCGAACCCCCGGCGGCCGGGAGTTTCCGCTTGGTGAGATTGCGAATATCAGTCTGAATTCCGGGGTGCTCGCCATCAATCACCAGGAGGGTGAGCGCGAGATTAAAGTGGAAGCCGATATAACAGACCTCAGTGTACCGGTACTTGCCGTAATCGCAGACATCGAGGAGAATACGCTGCCCGGAATTCTGCAGAAATATCCCGGTATCGATTACAGTCTGGAAGGCCAGATGCGGGAATCTGCCAAAGCGCAAAGCTCCATCCTCGCCGTTTTGTCGATTTTTATGATCGCCATGTTTTCATTGATCGTGATGAACTTCAAATCCTTTAACCAGGCTGTGCTTGTAGTACTGGTGCTTCCGTTCGCACTAATTGGCGTTGTGAACGGCCACCTGATTCACGGGCTCCCGCTGAGCATGTTCTCCGGTATCGGGATGATTGCCCTGCTTGGTGTTCTGATCAACAATTCGCTGGTGTTCGTGGACACCTTCAACCAGCGAATCAGGGAAGGGTTGTCGTTTTACGACTCGGTTATTGAAACAGCACGAATGCGGTTTCGACCCATTTTGCTTACCACCATAACCACAGTTGCCGGGCTGGCACCTCTGTAGCCGCACAAAGCCTGGGTGCACAGTTTTTGAAACCACCGGCCATCACCATTGCCTACGGGCTGGCATTCGGCACCACAATTACTCTCATTATCCTGCCCTGTCTGCTCTACATCAATGGTAATATCCGGGCCCGGGTTTTCGGATTTATCCGAAATCACCCCGTGAAACCCCTTGAGGTAGAACCGACCAGGCTGCTCATGAAACATGAAATTCAAAATTAAATACCCGAAACAATGAAACGCTTAATATTAACGCTCGCATTTGTTGGACTGTCTGCAGCAAATGGTAGTGCTCAGGAACTGCTGACCCCGGATAAAGCTGTTACCCTGGCGTTGTCCCGCAACCACGATATCGCGATTGTGGAACTGGATGGCAAAGCTGCTTCAAACCGGGCCACGCCGGGTAATGCCGGTCTGCTGTCATCCATTCAGATAAGTTCTGGTGCAACCTACAGCAACATGGACGTGACCTTCGCCAGTTTTGGTGAAAATGGGGTCCGTTCTCAAGCTGTCTCCGAGGATGGCGTAACCGGCACCAGTTATCAGGGATCAATTGGTGTGAACTACGTTTTGTTCGACGGGTTCAGCGGCCGGTATCGTTTGGAGGCGTTGAAATTACGGGAGCGACTTACCGAAACCCGGTTTCGGGCAATCATTGAACAGACCCTGGCCTCCGTCATGCTGCTTTATCTGGATGTGGCACGCCTTCAGCAACAACTGCAGATCAGCCGGGAAGCGATCAGCCTTTCCATCGAACGGCTCAATCGAATCGAAGAGGGATACTAGTTCGGTTCCTTCACCGGAACACAGCAACTGCAGGCCAGAGTGGATTTGAAAAGTGACAGTTCCCGGTATAACCGGAACAAGCTGCAGCTACAGGTAAAAAAGGCAGAACTGAATGAGCTGCTCGGCCGCAGTGCCGATACACCGTATACCGTCGAGGAGGAAGTACCCCTTCAGCTGGCACACGGCAGGGAACACCTGTCCCGTCAGGTTCGCAACAGGAACAGTGCCATCAGGCAGTCGGAGATGGAGCATGAGGATGCCGAGCTGGGGCTTTCGCTCAGTCGGGCAAAACGCTACCCCGAACTGGTGATGAATAGCAGTTATGGATATTACCGGGAAGACAACGACGTGGGTCAGCTGCTTGAGCTGGAAAGTACGGGATTCAGCGGGGGATTAACCTTCAGGGTAAACATATTCAACGGCAACAGATTAAGCACAGAAATTCAAAATAGCAGGATCGCTGTTCGGCAGAGTGAACGGCGCATTGATAAAACAAAACTCGCTGTCATGAGGAAGTTTAAAGTGGCGTACGATACCTATCAGAACAGCCTGCAGGACCTGGACTTCGAGCGTTCCAGTCTGGAACTGTATCAACAGAATTATGATAAAGCACTGGAGGATTTCAGGCAGGGCTTGATCAGCAGCACGGAACTGCGGGCTGCTCAGCTTAATCTGACCCGGGCAATGGATCGTATAAACGACCTTGAATAGGACGCAAAACAGGCGGTGGTTCGTATACAGCGGCTGAGCGGTGAACTTTTCTACGGCAATGTCAGTCGGCGGCAATATTAATCCAGGTCGGAGGCAGCGGCGTGAAACAGAGAATGCTACATTTGCTAAATATTCACAAGCGGGAAAGGCAGCTTACCCTCGGCATGGTTTTGCTGAACCTGCTGTTCATGAGCGCCATATATCTCATCAAACCAGCCAGGGATGGAATTTTCCTGATTGAGCTGGGATATGAACAGCTCCCGTGGATCTACATCATTGTCGCTATCATCTCTACTCCGATTACGCTGTTTCTATCCCAAACGGTGCAAAAACTGAATATTTATGTGGTAATACGGAATACACTTCTGTTCGGAATAACCAGCCTGGCGGCGATCTGGTTGTTGTTGCAGTGGAATACCACGTGGGCGGTATATCTATTCTATATCTGGATCAGCTTATACGGTGTGATGCTGATTTCGGAGTATTGGCTGCTGGCCAACACGCTGATGGACGCCTCCCAGTCGAAGCGAATTTTTGTTCTGTTGAATATCGGGGCCATTGCGGGGGCGGTGGCCGGCAGCGGCCTGTCTACGTTTCTGGTCGGGCCTCTCGGTTTTCGTACCGATATTTTGATACTTTTTGGCGCCGGTGTTCTGGTACCGGGTATAGTTCTGGTACGGCGTCTCTGGCTCACCAATAATCCAGGCGATACCGGTTCTTCAGAAATGGGGGAAGCGGAGCCCCTGCCAGTGCAGGAAGGACTGCAGTCCTCCAATCGTCCCGTTTTGAGTTCCAGCTACCCGTTACTGATCATCGGTATCATCGCCACCGTTGCGCTCAAGTCGATGCGCACCGGATCGGATGTCAGCCGGATCGAAGAGACTCGCGGTGAACTCCGGCGTCTGGCCCTTGCGATTGCCGGTGATCCGGAATTAGTATCCGG
>JAWVZC010000286.1:0-5646 GCA_033722415.1 Balneolaceae bacterium
GATTCGATCGTCGAATCATCCTTCATTATTACCCTATGCATGTGGGTATTCAGGTACGGATCAATATTTTTTTCTCGATGTACCCATTCATATAAAACGAGATCCCAATGGCAGTTCATTGTTCCTTCCAGAAAGTAATCGTGATTACGAACCCGTTCCTCGGTATGGAATTCTTCATGAATTCCCCCCTCTTTAATCCAGGGATCAAAACCGGGATTGTTTTCGGGAAACAGCTTTACTTCGCTGGATGAATTTCCCCCGAACATTGAACGATTGTGGACCAGGGCCACCTTTAACCCGTTTCTGGCAGCGCTGATGGCTGCACTGGTACCCGCAATTCCGCCTCCCACGACGACCAGTTCATACTCTTTTTTGATGCTGTCCTCAATTCGCAAGGAGGTAGTTTCCTCTCCAGGCTCGATGTCTCCTTCTGGTTTTCCCTCCGCCCTGGGAGTTCTGCCCAACACAGTTCCCGTAAAAAACAGTGCCAAATTTCTAAAAAAGCTTCTTCGCGATCCCATAATATCCCCCTGTCATTCTAGCTGTTTCTTCACCTGCTGGTGAACTTGATTAATCTGTTCTTGGTACCGCTCAAGAGATTCCTTACCATACTGATCGAAAGCCTTGATAATCGCTTCACTATCTTCATTCATACCTTTATCCTGAACGGATTCCATCCAGCTATCCAATTCGTTTCTTAACCTGTTGAGCTCTTCGCTATATTCGGGATCATCTACAAGGTTATTTAGTTCGTATGGATCTTCATTAAGGTTGTAAAGTTCCTCCTCCGGTAAAGACTCTACCAATAACTGCTGATCAGCATTCAATTCGCCTTTCTCATGTAAAATATTCAGCACATGATAGATAGGGTGGTAGGCTCTTCGGTAGGCCGTTGAGGCTTCATTGATAGAAAAATCATTATGATAGTTTCGAATATATTTGTAATTATGGCTTCGAATAGCACGACTTCTGAAATACAGTTCCCCAATACGATCGGAGGCACTATACACATATTCTCTTTCCGGATCTTTATTGTTTCCCCAAAATACGCGCCCCTGCATGTACGCTGGCTTTTTTATACCCGCAAGTGAAAGTGTGGTAGCCGTAATATCAATATGGCTGATTAGTTGATCTTCTTTTTTTCCGGCCTGGTATTCAGAGGGAGCGCTTAGATTATCAGGAATATGAATAATCATGGGGACTCGCGTGCCGCTGTCGTAATTCCAGTATTTCCCCCTTGTCATCGGACGCCCGTGATCTGAGTAAAATAGTACGATAGTGTTGTTATCAAGCTTCTTTTCCCTGAGCGTCGAAATTATTTGTCCAATTTTCTCATCCAGTTCAGCTGCACTTTTGTAGTAACCGGCCCAGTCCTTCCTCACGACAATGTTATCCGGATAGTACGGAGGCGGTTCAACCTGTTGAACGAGCGCTTCATTTTCATCGACTTCAGGGAAAGGACGATGGGTATTGGAAACGCTAACTTGTGCAAAAAAAGGTTTGTCCTGATTAGTCAGCTCATCCCAGTGATAGAGGTCAAAGCTTTTATCAAGATCGGCCTGGAACATCCAATCTGTTTTTCCAGTAGCCGGCTCATCCTGAATATTGGCAGTGACGTACCCGTTATTCCTGAAAATCTGGTGAACTGTCTGAATTGAATCCGGCAGTTCAGGTTTCAACAAATCCGGATATCGCATATGGTAGGCGCCGATGGAGGTTTGATACATTCCGGTTGCCAGAGCGGTGCGGCTGGGGGAACAAACCGGGGAAGTAGTGAACACATTGGCAAAAGTGACTCCTTTCTGGGCCAGCTGGTCGATATTGGGCGTATTGACAATTACATTACCATAAGCTCCCAGATCCTGAGAAAGGTCTTCTGCAATGATCCAGACTATGTTGGGTTTTATACTTTCTGCAGGATTACTGCACGATATTATGGCCGCAAATACAGCGAGCTGCAGTAAGAAAGTTAGTTGGATACTGAATCTATTCATGTGTGCATCATTTTCGTAGTATTTCAGTTGGTGTCGCTACTCGATTCGGCATAACGGGCCGCGTATCACAAAAGCATCGTGTTGTTATTCATAAATAAAATAGGCCGTGCCGCTGCAATCCTTGTCCGCTATTACTCTTATCCACCTGGCACTATAACTGTCAGGAAATTCGTAGTGAATATATTGGTCGGCGGGCACCTGTATATTCTTATATTCATGCCACCTGCCATCGCCGACAACATCGACTTCGAGGGTGAACTGGACCGGTTCATCGGAATTGTGATAGAAATGGACCGACTTATCGTCAAATCCTCCCATCAGATAGGGATCTGAGGGCTCACCTGCCTTTACCTCTGTTTCATACCATACTCCACCCTCTCCCTTTGCTTTGCCGAACGACCACAAATCGTCTGTTTTGCCAAACCAGAGACCTGCCTGCGACTGTCCGGCCAGGGGATTGCGATCCAGGGTTCCGAATTTCATGGGAGTGGCCTGGTTACCGGCCAATACAAGCATGCCCCGCCAGGAGGCAAAGTCGGGAATAATTCTCAGGTGAGTAGAGATGGGCCGAATACCCCACAAACCGTCCGCATAGGTATGGTAGGCAACTTCATAAAACAGACCATGCACGTCCATCAACGCTCGTTCGGTCTCTACCGAACGGATGCGCATCCACTCCGTATAGCTGGTTTCATCAAACGTTCTGCTGCCTTTGGGTAATCGGTAGGTTTTCCACTGCCCATTGATGAAAGCCTTTAAAATCACCGAGGCTTTATCCCATCCGGTGGCAATCATCGGGCTGCCGGAGGCGCGGGCACTCCACACTTCGGTAAATGCGGTTTTTTCAAGGATCTGCCAGTCCCCTTTTCCGTCCCACTCCGCCAGTCTTCCATCGGGATCATCCAGGGAGTTGTAGGTATTATTGGCTATCACAACCCGCCCGTGATTCGTAAATCCGCTCTTAAAATGCGGTTTGGCTCCCCCGGGTACCTTAAGTTCTTCTTTCAAATCAAATAACAGCCTGGTTTCCAGGGTATGAACATCAACCTCAAAAAACTCCCCCTCCATCGCCAGGTAATACACCTTGTTTTCGGGGTCGTCGAGGTGTTCCATGGTGGCCGCCAGCCGGTGCTCTTTCACCCCGTCGATCAGCCGTACGTTACCGAGCGTGTCGACGGCGTAGGGCCCGATCAAAAGCTGGTGGCTGGGTCCGTGAATCAGCCTGTTGGCATAAGTGCCTACCACACTTTTGGGATGTTTATGCAGGTCCAGGTTTTGGTCGATTTCGTAGAGTCCCGTTCCTGAACCGGTTCGTTTCATATGAGCCACATATGTTACGGCCCACAGGCGATCGGCCCACGGCATCAGCGCACCGATACCAGCCTCTGTCCTCGGTGAATGACCAGCAACCATCGCAACATCCGGTATTACACCGCTGACATTTAACTTCTGCTGGTTTCTATCAGGCTGTTGTTGGGCAAACCCCTGGCTTGTTAGCAGAAACAGGGATATAACTACTAAAAAATGTTTCATTCGCCATTTATTTCATTTAAAATACTTTTCCTGCATTTCTCACCGATCCCGTAAACTTTCCGGGGGCAGCAAGGCGAAATGGTAATCGCAAACGAACAGAGATACGTTGCCTGCGCCATTTCAGCTTCAATCCAAATAGCTGCCGGAGACCATTTTCACTGCCGCGATAAACACTGCTATCTCAATTTTTTCTATTAAATAAATGTAACTAACTGTAGCTCATAGGGTTACATAAATTATGAAATAATCCTTGTGATAACATGCAGGCTATTTATCTGACAGAAAGACTTCTGCTCATATTTAGGTATAGGTAAATATTGCAGACGCACGGCAATTCCTGTTGCTTTTTAAGCGTACCCAGTGTGCATTAAATCCATCTGGGAAATGAAATTTAGCCGTTTCTCCCGGTTTTACAGTCATGCTGTCAAACGTATGCCAGCGGCTGTAATCATCACCCACAACATCGATATGCATGGTGAAATTAACTTCTATTGTGAATTCGACCGTATCATCCCGGTCATGAGAAACTTCCACCATCTTTTTATCGAATCCCGTCATCAGGTAGGGATCTGACGGATTATCGCGGTACACCCGGGTATTTTTCCACGGTCCCCCGACTCCTGTCGGTTTACCCAGTTTCCACAAGTCATCCACATCACCGAACCACAGTCCCACCTTTCCATCATCACTTTTGACAACGTGGACTCCGCCGTTCTCTGTATCATTTTGGCAACCGGCCAGAACCAGCAGCCCTCTCCAGGTACAAAAATCGGTTATTCGTTTATTGTGAGATGTAATCGGCTTTATATGGGCGATACCCCCGGAGTTGGGCCGCGGCAGGTAGTACAAAATTCCATGTACATTGAACAGGTCGCGTTCCGTGACTACCTCTCTCCTGCTTCGGGGCCTGCCAAAAGTGGTGGGCTCATCAAAGGCAGCATCGCCCTTGGGCAACCGGTACGGCCGCCCATTCTGATCTTTTACCACGACCGAGGCTTCATCTACCGTGAATTCGGAATCATCAATTTTAGCTTCCTCTTTCAGCTGTTTATGGGCCTCGGGATTTTGAATGTTTTTCAATTTCATATCTACGTCGATCTCGTAGTACCCGGTTTCCGTGGCATTACCGCTGCCATCCACTGACCAGGCTGCAAACTGCAATGTTCCGCGATCCTCTCCCCGTACCCGAACCAGGCCCACATTTCTGGGCGCGTTATGGGAAGGAGCGGCAAGTACCGAGAACATATCAGGATCCTGCACGGCCCCGCCGCCATTGCCATAATGGAAATTGGCGGTTACATATTTGCCATCACTGTCCGGTACAATTCGAATCCATTCCGCAGCCAGGGAATCCTCAAATGTATGGCGCCGGTAACCGAACGCCGGCACTTCAATCCTGGTCAACTGCTCCCAGTTCCCGCGGCCATTACGATCAGCTTCCAAGGTAAATGTAATGGGATGCCTGTTTTCATGACTCAGGTGAAGCTGCCGGTTTTTGAAATCCTTGAATGCATACGGATCTGAGGGTTTCCCCGCCTCTACCAGGTCGTGGAGCCAGGGACCCCCAAATCCATACGGATTGCCGTTATTTTTCAATTCATTCCATTTGGAAAACCAAAGATTGGATTGCGACTGTTCTACCAGGCTTTTCCAGGGTCCAAAGGTATTACGCGCTGCATCATCACATGCAAAAACGAGCTGGTTTTCCCACCGTGCAAAATCCCCCGTAATTTTCAGATGGCTCGCTATCGGTGTCGGCGCCCGGTGGTGCTCCCTGGAAAAATCGCCGGGAAATTCAAACCACATGCCATGGTGATTCATCAGATATTCGCCATCCGGACCAACCTGACGAATTCGGGGCCACTCGGTATGCCACCCGTGCAATCCTTCATAGCTGTAATCTCCCTTCGGCAGCCTGTAGGTGCTCCATTCACCGCCGTCATACAATTTTAATATCAGTGACCTGTAATCCCAGCCCACGCTCCACAATGGTGCATCGTCTGTTTCATTTCCATAGATACCTCCCGGGCCCGTCACTTCTGTGAACTGACGATTTTCGACCACCTGCCACTCTTCCGATTTTCCATCCCAGGATGCAAGGCAGCCTGACGGGAGTGTA
>JAWVZC010000287.1:0-5639 GCA_033722415.1 Balneolaceae bacterium
GCTTTTCGATGCTGCGGCGGATGCGCTCAGAGACCACGGCGGCGCCTTCCACGTCCGTCTCCACGAGCAGGGCCGTGAACTCGTCCCCCCCGTAGCGGAAGAGCAGGTCCACCTCCCGTACCGAGCTTCGCAGCGGAGATGTGGGTGCGGTGCTGTACGACGGCGAAACCACGCTCAAGAGGGTCTATAAGGAGCGGAACCGGCTCCGCCTCAAGCCTGCCAACCCCGAATTCGATGATATCGTAATCGAGCCCGGGGAGTCGGAAGAGGTGCGTATTCTGGGGAAATACGTGGGGCACTTAAACCAGCAGGGATTGTTTAAATCGCCCTACTAGTACTCTTTCGAGCCCGGCATTCGCCCGTTCATACCGATCTGAACAGATAAATTGCTCTCGATCCATTATTCAGCGAAGATCCGCCCTCTCAGCCGCTTACCCATTCCGGAAACCCAAAACTCGAATCGTCAAGCTTGGCAGGCCGTTACTCCGCATTTTTCGCGCATATGCAGAGACATTTATTGTTTTGGGTGAAAAGCGGGCTAGTATCTTCCCCGGATATTCGGGCGGATTTCCGCATCGTACAGTTCACGGAGCTTCCCGTGCACCTGGTCGCTGAGCGGTGCCAGGGAGGAAGCCCCGGTATTGCTTTCCACATGCGACTTTTTCGTAGCCCCGGGAATTACCGTGGTTACCTGCGGGTGATCCAGGATCCAGCGGAGCGCCAGCTGCGGCATGCTGCCCTCCGGCATGATATCCTCAATTTTACGTGCCAGTTTCACCCCTTGCCTGAATGCGATGCCGGAAAACGTTTCTCCCACGTTAAAGGCTTCGCCATCCGCATTGAAATTCCGGTGATCATCTTCCGGGAAGGTGGTATTCTCATCGAATTTGCCGGTCAACAGGCCGCTCGCGAGTGGAACACGCACGATCAGGGCGACATCTTTTTCGGCGACCTCCTCAAAAAATTCGTCGGCCATGTGCTGGCGAAACAGGTTGAAAATAACCTGGAGTGAACCGAGTCCCTCTTGCTGCAGGCATATTTTGGCTTCTTCCGCCGTTTCCACACTCACGCCCCAGTGCCTGATCAGTCCCTCCTCCTGGATTTTTCGGAAATGATCAAACACCGCCCCCTTCTCCAGTTCTTCTTTAGGAATGCAGTGGAACTGGTCCAGGAACAGCTGCTCCACTCCCAGGTTTTCCAGTGAGCTGACCACATGTTCGCGCATCACCTCGTAGGTGAAATTTTGCGGCCATCCGTAGTCGTTATCTTCCCGCCGCCCCAGCTTGGTGGCCACATAGATTTCACGGTCATCATCCAGTTGTTCGAGGAATCGGCCGATGGTACGTTCACTTACCCCCATCCCGTAGATGTCGGCGGTATCAATAAAATTACCCCCGTTGTCGATATAGGCCTGCAGGATCGAAAATGCCTCTTCTTCACCGACATCCCCCCATTCACTGCTTCCCAGTTGCCAGGTTCCGAGTCCTACTTCCGCTACCGATGCGCCGTTGAACGATCTGTAATTCATTGATTCTGCTAGCTTTGGTTCCTGTTGAAATGCGATAGAATATAATGATGAAGATGATGTATTGCAGAATCGGTGACACATTTATAACCCTATTTGTAATCTTTTACATCACTGCTGATTCGTCAGCCGGATAATCGCGTCCAGTGCCGGTTTCGGCTGATAGGTGCGATCAAACAGCAGGGGGTAATTGGTTCGCCCGCGAATCGGAAAATTATTCAGCCAGGAGTGCCCGTCGTCGAGTCCCCAAAATGTAACCCGTGTGATTTTGTCGTCGTGGGTACGAAAGAGCCGGAACAGTTCAGTATAGCGATGGGTCAGTTGCTGCTGCACCGAATCCGACAGCCCGTTTCTGTAGGGATCCAGTGACGGGGGTACGGTTCCGCCGTCGACTATCTCCGCATCCACGTCATCCTCGTCCGGCAAAACGTCAATATCCAGTTCCGTGATCATCACATTGACCCCGAGTTCTGCAAAGGCCTCAATACTTTTCTCGATCATGGACACAGGCGGGTAATCGATATCGAGGTGAGCCTGCATTCCGATGCCGTCAACCCGTATTCCATTCTGCTGCAATCGTCGTACCAGTTTAATGACCGCCTCCCGTTTTGCCGGTTTCCAGAGGTTGTAGTCGTTGTAATACAGCTCGGCTTCGGGATCGGCGGTACGGGCAAATTGGAACGCTTTTTCCACGTAGTCCGGCCCAATCAGCTCGTACCACCGGGTGCTGCGCACCTCGCCATTGTCCAGTACCGCCTCGTTAACCACATCCCAGCCGTCAATACGTCCCCGGTAGCGTCCTATAACGGTAGTGATATGATCTTCCATCCGTTGCAGGAGAGCTTCCCGATTGATTTCGCCGCCGTCTTCCGACCGGAACACCCACTCCGGTACCTGGTTGTGCCAGACCAACGTATGTCCCACGATAACCATGCCGTTGGACTCACCAAACTCCACGTACTGATCGGAGGGTCCAACATTGTACCGGCCCGGTTCCGGGTGTACCCGCTCCCATTTCAACAGGTTTTCCGGGGTTATGGAGTTAAAATGTCTGGTAATTAGGGGGGTGGCCCGCGGAACTTCACCCGCCGCCTCCGACCGGCCCAGGGCGACACCGATTAAAAATTCGCTCTCATAGCTATCAGCCAGTGACGGTATCCCGTCAGCTTCATTTCCCGAAGGTTCTCTACCGCCACCACAGCCTGCAGTCGTAACAATTATCAGAACCATGAATACAGCCCCACAGCGATGGAAGAAGTTCTTCATAACATCGGGATGCTTATATAGAATTTATTCGTTAGCGTGTTGGAATGTCATACCAGGGCTGCAATATAGCATCCCTCCCACCGTGGCTGAACCTGATTCAGCATCTCACCAGGAATCCCGCTGCCTGCAGGCGATGATTACCTTGATAACCAGTATAGTCTGGTAATGGTATCGGTATGCAGACCGTTTTGGGCCACACCGCGTGACTATTACCCGAGACCCAGTGGTTACGGACCGGTCACTCCCGGTGTTCCTTGTCAGTCGTAACGGTTTCATCCAGCGGGATGCCCAGCTTCTCGTACAGACTTCGGCGCGCCTGTTTGTCGTTCTGCAATATCTCCCTGGCATACCGGGCCACCTGCGGAGCATGTTTCCTCGGAACCACGATAACCCCGTCCCCGTCGGCCACGATGACATCCCCGGGCTGTACCAGGACCCCGCCCACCACGACGGGCTCGTTGACCGATTCCACCTCGTTACGGCCGGGACGAATGCCGCGCCCGCGGTTGGCGTGATCCAGGTATACCGGTATCTCCTGCTTGATGATCTCATCGGTATCGCGAACGGCCCCGTTCGACACGACGGCTCGTGTGCCCATGCTTTTCCAGAGCAGGCCGTTGTAGGAGCCCAGGGTACCGGTGTCACCGTCACCGCGGGCGTCGATAACCAGGATACTGCCCTCTTTTAATGAGTCTACAAACGGTTCTGGAGAAATTTTTCCGTACCAGGCTCCCTCCCACTGCTGAAACTCTTCTTTCGTCATCGGGTTCTCAACAATACGGTTGGTGGGCACATAGCGGGCGGTTACGGCGATGCCGTGTACCACGTGCGACATATCTTCCACATCCTTCCACAACGGTTCAATTACCTGATCCATCAGTCCCACATCGCGCAGTCCCACCATGTCCATACCGTCGGAGACATCGGCCACCCGAAGACCATCATAGCGTGTTAGCAACTCCTTGTCCGTTAACCGATCCTGACTTAACAGGGGAGGCGCGAAAATGAAGAAGAGCGAGAAAACCAGCAGAGTCGTATCTCGAAGCCTGTCCATATCTGTATTTGTGTTGTTCCCGTTAATCATTTTTAGCGTTTTTGACATCCCTTTTGCTCACTAAATTATATTATTTTTCTGCGGATGCAAATCGCAGTTGCGTTAATTTAGCCCCCTTAGGCCGCGGGCACTTGGTACCGGCCGGTGGAACAGGGCTCGAAGGAAGCAACCGACCGGCTACATCGCCCAATTCTCATCCTATCAGTTTTATCGTACCATTCGCGACCCGTATTACAGCGATTGCTGGATCCCTGTTTCCGCGTATGTTTCAAACATGGTGTCAAAATCTTCAATCCGGTTGGACCAGTCGAGATGCCTGTTGATCGATTGCAGCGACTTCTTGGGCAGCGGTTTGGATTCGCCGGTGATCAGGTCTTTCAGGTAGTGAAACAGGTCGTCTTCGGTATCATAGAGTACCGGGGCATGCAGAAGCGGACGCTGCAGGCTTTCCGGGATCAGTTCAGGGTAGTGCAGCCGGTTCGGCAGCAGCGGATGGCACCCGCAGTAGATCGCCTCCATGATGGCCACGCAAAAGAACTCGTAGGTGGCGGTGGATACGACAATATCCCCGCTGTGCAGCAGTTTGCTGTAGTTTTTCTTGTTTTCCACGTACCCGAAGTGGGTGATGTGCCGGCCGTACCGCTGCCAGGCTTTTTCAAACTCCTCCGGCTTTTCGTGCTGGGTATCGCCGGCCAGGATAAGGTCGAATTTCAGGTCGATATCATTCAGGCGGTTCAGGACGCGAAAAAACATGGCGGGGTTACGGTCGAACTGCCAGCGCTGATTCCAAACGATAACCGGGTGCTCGTTGGAATCACGGGTATCGGGTTCGCTGTCGAACCGGCGGAGATCCAGCCCGGGATAGAGAACCTCGCTTTTCCCGGCAATATTGTCGAGGGTATTATAGTGTTTATCATCGGGATGGTTTTCGAGGAACCCGGGAAGGGCCCGCATCACATCGTCCTTGTGGAAGGTTGAAGAGAAGATCAGGCGATCGGCCGCCAGCATGCTGAGGTAGTTGATATAGCAGTACGTGAGATCGCGCTCCTCATCCTCCGGAATCGGCTGGGTAAACTGGTTTTCATGCATGTACATAATTTTCGGCACTTCGGCAAAACGCGGATTGGTAAGGGCCAGGAAGGCCGGCAGGTTGGTCATGCTGCTTACGAAGAGGAGGTCGATCTCCTCCTCTACCTCTTTAACCATGCCGGCGAGGGCTACCGAATCACCATGCATGCGCCATTTCCATCCCTTATAGCTGAGGTTTATGGGTATTATGGTATGACGGGAATGCTCCCTGAGTCCCCGGAGAAACGCCTTGTGCGACCCACTGAAATACGGTTCTACGGCCAGTATATTCATCGAGTGTAAGTGGATTGAGTGATTGCATGATTGCCCTGTTCGCCGCCTTTACCGGAAGTGCGATTCGATATCCTCGAGCCCAATATAAACGATTGTCGGTTTTTGTAAAGGATCTTTGTACGGCTCGCCGCAGGCAAAAAGCTGATCGATCAGTCCCTCCATCTCCTCGTTTGTGAGCCGTTTGCCCTTTTTGATTGCCGTTTTCGAAGCAAAAGCCACCGCCAGCTTGTGCCGTTCGTCAAGATCCATTTTCCCCTCGAGATTTTGGTACTGGTGCAGCATCGACTTCAGAACCGACTGCTCATCCCCGATATCGATATCTGCGGGTACCCCGTTGATCATAGCCGTATTGCCGCTCATCAGCTGAATATTGAATCCCATCCGCTGCATAATGCCGTGGAGTTCCTTCAACAGCGAAAAGTCGGTGGCGGA
>JAWVZC010000288.1:0-5637 GCA_033722415.1 Balneolaceae bacterium
GAGATAAAAAAGGCGGGCACCATGTAGGCAAAAATCAGGATGCAGTACTGCGCCACCTGCGTATAGGTAATTCCTTTCATCCCGCCGAGCACCGCATAGAAAAAGACGATGAACATGCCGATTACCACGCCAATTTCGATCGGGACCTCCAGGAAGCGGGCGAACACCACGCCCACCCCCCGCATCTGCCCGGCCACATAGGTGAATGAAACGATGACGGCACAGATGACAGCTACCGTCCGGGCCACGTTGGAGTAGTAGCGGTCGCCGATAAAATCGGGAACCGTGAATTTGCCGAATTTTCGGAGATAGGGTGCCAGCAGCAGGGCCAGCAGCACGTATCCGCCGGTCCATCCCATCAGGAAGACCGCACCGTCGTATCCCATGAAAGCGATCAGCCCGGCCATGGAGATAAATGAGGCCGCCGACATCCAGTCGGCCGCTGTCGCCATCCCGTTGGCCAGCGGATTGACCCGGCTGCCCGCAATGTAAAAGTCGTGGGTTGAACCGGCCCTCGACCAGATCGCGATGGCGATGTAGATCGCGAACGTGAGGCCGACCAGAATGTAGGTCCATAACTGTATACTCATGCGGATTTTTCTTCGGTCTTATTTGGGATTTGAATTCTGGATTTTTAATCTTCGTGCACGTCGTATTTCCGGTCGAGGCGGTTCATCAGCCAGACGTAGACGAATATCAGGATGACAAACACGTAGATCGAACCCTGTTGCGCAAACCAGAACCCCAGTTTAAAGCCGCCGAGTCGAATGGCGTTCAGCGGTTCCACCAGCAGGATGCCGAAAACAAACGATACCAGAAACCATACACCGAGTAGTATCCCGACATATTTCAGATTGGTATGCCAGTACTCTTTTAAACGTTCTTTTTTCTCCGACCCAGTCATCGTTGTTTTGGTTACACAAATTCCTGGAATTGAACCATCCCGGAAGACAAATGAACGTTAGATCCCCGTTATTGTATTTCACTCCGGATGGCATCCCTAGATAATTCAGAATGAGGAGTAAATCAACCGCCAATTAGTTTCTACCGTCAATATTGTGCTATAACCTATGGACAGCAGGGGAATACAACGGGTTGAAAAGTGGTTCGAAAGCCGCGGCTGGGAACCGTTCGACTACCAGCGCCAGGCCTGGCAAGCGTTCCTGGACGGCAAGAACGGGCTGCTGAATGCCCCAACCGGCAGCGGCAAAACCTACGCCTTGTGGATGCCCATGGTCGCAAAATGGATTGAGCGCCATCCCGAAACGTATACCGAACTGGCCGATAACGGTCTGCAGCTGCTCTGGATAACCCCCCTCCGGGCGCTCGCTAAAGACCTGGAACAGGCGATGCAGAGGGTGGTCGACGACCTGGAGATCCCCTGGGAAGTGCAACGGCGGACCGGAGATATCTCTTCCTACCGAAAACAGAAAATGAAAGAGCAGATGCCGGAGGTGCTCATTACCACCCCCGAAAGCCTGCATATCCTGCTGGCCCAGGAAGGATACCCGCGCTATTTCGAGAATCTGCAGGCCGTTGTGGTGGACGAATGGCACGAGCTGCTGGGGTCCAAGCGGGGTATCCAGACCGAGCTGGGGCTTTCCCGCTTAAAACATCTGAAGCCGGGCCTTCAGATCTGGGGCATATCGGCCACCATAGGCAATCTGGACGAAGCCCGGGAGGTGTTGCTGGGGCCGAGCACCGGAACCACAGACTCCGTAATCATAAAATCGGACGTGGAGAAGAACGTAGAAGTCCGCTCGGTGCTGCCCGACAATGTCGATAAATTTCCCTGGTCGGGCCACCTGGGAACCCGCCTGCTGCCCAAAGTGCTACCCATTATTGAGGAGAGCCGCTCCACGCTCATTTTCTGCAATACCCGTTCCCAGTCGGAAGTCTGGTTCCAGCAGATGCTGGACGCCAAGCCGGAACTGGCCGGCAGCATCGCATTGCATCACGGATCGCTCGATACGAAGATCCGCTCCTGGGTGGAGGCCTCGCTGCACGACGGCATTCTCAAAGCGGTGGTCTGCACCTCCAGCCTGGACCTGGGGGTGGACTTCACCCCGGTAGAAACGGTTGTCCAGGTGGGGAGTCCAAAGGGGGTGGCCCGTTTCCTGCAGCGCGCGGGACGCAGCGGGCACCAGCCGGGAGCCACCAGCCGCATTTGGTTCGTGCCGACCAACGCGCTGGAACTGATCGAAGCGGCAGCTCTCAAGACAGCTGCCGTTAACAAAACCGTGCTCGAAAGCCGCCAGCCGATACTGAAGCCCATTGACGTGTTGATCCAATACCTGATTACGCTGGCCGTCTCGGAGGGGTTCAGGCCCGACAGCGTGCTTAATGAGATAAAATCGACTTTTGCCTATCAGACGCTCACAGAACAGGAGTGGAACTGGATTATGAATTTTATAACCACCGGCGGGAAATCGCTGGGGCGATACGACGAGTATTCAAAGATTGAGGAAGAGGAGGGGATCTACCGGGTAACAGACAACAGGATCGCGCGACGTCACCGCATGTCGATCGGAACGATCGCCAGCGACACCATGATGAAAGTAAAATATATGAACGGCGCGTCGCTGGGCAATATCGAGGAGTGGTTCTTGGCCAAGCTCAATAGCGGCGACGTCTTCTGGTTTGCGGGCAGGGCCCTGGAGCTGATCCGGATCAGGGAGATGACCGCCTATGTTCGCCGGTCGAAAGCCTCCAAGGTGAAGGTGCCCAGTTGGCTGGGGGGGCGGATGTCGCTCTCATCGAATATGTCGAAGCTGCTCAGACATAAGATGAACGAGGCGATCGAGGGGAGAACCGACGACATCGAGCTCAAGACCATCAGGCCCATTCTGGATGTCCAGAACGAATGGTCGGTGCTGCCCGGCGAGGACGAGCTGCTGATAGAAAAAACCTTCTCCGACGAAGGTTGCCATCTCTTCTTCTTCCCCTTTGAAGGTCGATACGTGCATGAGGGGATGTCGGCGCTGATCGCCTACCGAATCTCCAAACTTAAACCGATCACCTTCTCCATCGCCATGAACGACTACGGTTTTGAACTGCTGTCCGACCAGGAGATCCCTATAGAGGAGGCGCTGGAGGCGGACCTTTTTTCTGATCACAACCTGATCGAGGATATCTTCTCCAGCCTGAACGATACCGAGATGGCCAGGCGCCGATTCAGGGGCATCTGCCAGATATCCGGGCTTATATTTCCCGGATTTCCGGGCCAGAAGAAAACCGGCAGGCACCTGCAGATGTCATCCGGTCTCTTTTTTGATGTATTTTCGGAATATGAACCGGATAATCTGTTGCTGCAGCAGGCCTACGACGAAGTGCTCTCGTTCCAGCTTGATGAGTCGCGGCTTCGCAGGGTGCTGCACCGCATCCGTTCGCAGACGATAACCCTCCGGCAGACCCGCAGGGTCACGCCGCTCGCCTTCCCGATCATGGTTGATCGGCTGCGCGAGCGTCTGACCTCCGAAAAACTGATCGACCAGGTAACGAAAATGCAGGTGCAATTGGAAAAATTAACCTGACGAACGATCGGAATTCCTACCGGCGGGCGGACGTGGGCGTACGGAATACTCACCAGATGGAACCGAAACAATATGGATAGCGAGGCAACAATCACACTAAGGGATCAGACTTTGCGGCTCCTGCCACAGAAAGCACTGATATGGGAGGAAGAGAGGGCACTACTGCTGGCGGACCTGCATATGGGAAAATCCGGGCATTTTAGAAAGTATGGCATTCCGGTTCCCGGAACGGTTAACCGCACCAACCTGGACATTCTGGGTTCCATCGTCGAGTCACGCGGTCCTGAAAAGCTGATCGTCCTGGGCGACCTGTTTCACAGCAGGGAAAACCGGGAATGGCAGCAGTTTGAGGAATGGCGCAACAGGTATGCCGGCCTGGAATTATACCTCGTTATCGGAAACCACGATATTCTGCCTGCCCGATTCTACCACTCCTCCCGTATCCACCTTTTTCACAAGCTGCGGATCGGACCTTTTCTGCTGCTTCACAATCTCGATTCGGGTTCATCGGACCCGGAGAACGACACCGGGTCCCAGGGCCCCTACCTGCTGAGTGGGCATGTCCACCCGGCCGTTAAGCTCAGGGGCAAGGGCAGGCAATCGATGAAGCTGCCCTGCTTTTATTTCGGTAGGCGAAAGGGAATCCTGCCGGCTTTTGGCCAATTTACCGGGACGCACGTTATCGATCCCCGCCCCGGCGATCGGGTTTTTGCCGTAGCCGAACAGCAGCTGGTGGCAATCGATACAGAAAACGGCGGCTGACAGGAAGAGCGCCCCCCTGTGACTGTTACTTGCTAATTTTCGGGTGGAAAGGGAGAACCGGTTAGGGGTTATTCGTTCGATTTGCGTTTCACACAGTGGTGCAGCCGGCTTAATATGCGGGATTTTTTGGTGCGGACATTGGCCCCGGTAATGTTGAAATGCTTGCTGGCCTGCTTGGTGGTGGCATCGGGTTTATCGATAAAATACTCAATAAAGCGGCGGGATTTCGGCTGAAGCTCCTCCAAACACTCCCGAAGAATAATTTGGCGCTCCTCTTCCAATAGATTTTCAAACTGATCGGCCGGCTCGACCAGGTGCTTGGAATGATCTTCGATCGGATAGTTGAACCGGTGCTGCTCCTTGGCGTAACGGATATATTCATGGCGGCAGGCACGTATCATATACATAAATATATACTTCTCTTTCTTGATATTATCCTGCTGTATCTGTTCCAATACGTTCATAAAGGCCTGGTGTACACACTCCTCCGCATCTTTCTCACTGGCATTCATGGTAACTTTCAGGTAATCCATCAGCCTTGGGAGCAGCTCCTCGAGCAACTCATTCGCTTTACCCTCCTTATTTTCCTGTAAAGCGATAACCAATTCCGAATAATCGACTCTGGAAGTACTCAATGGGATAACCGTTAAATTAACTTCGCGAACCTTTTTAGTGCCGTAATCCGTTGCTGCCCGCTTTTCGTTCACGTTGTACAATAGGGTATGAAATATATCATATAAAGATTTTTGGCAGTAAATCCAAGCAAATTCATCGCTGCCACCCATCTATAATGAATATTCTGATTTCGACTAGATTTCCACTAAAATTTAATTTATAATAATTATTGTAACAAAAAGTAAGATTGTTTTATTAAGCAATGTGGGAAATATATTTGAACTGTAAAATTTATATTAGACTATAAAATTGTTACAGTTCTTTTTTTTAGCTTAATTATTAATAGAGCGGGAATTTTTTTGTAACAAAGCGGGGTCCGAATACTCTTGTTGTCGAGCAAGGGTACACCTAAAATTTTGATTTTACTCATTTTTTACGCCCTAACGGGATAACCGACTATATCGGGATATAAATCGCAAACACGAACAAAAACGAAAGGCACACAGTGAAATCACTCAAAAAAATCACGGCTAAAGTACTTGCTATCGCATTGATCGTCGGAATGGCAGCGGGATGCGCCTCGGTCACCGACGCCACCATCGCCGACGGCCCGGTCGACACCACGACCATCGACCAGCCGGTCAATCCCACGTCCACGCTGTTTGGGGAAGACGATGTACAACCTATAGTGGATAAACCGTGAAATGCGGGTCACGTTAACTAATAA
>JAWVZC010000289.1:0-5618 GCA_033722415.1 Balneolaceae bacterium
AGTAGGAGGGCGAGAGCGATGAACAGAAGAGGACGGAGAGTCATGGCAGTCAACACACCGAACGATGGAGAACGACGGGCGGGCCGGGGCGACGGACCTTATCCCTATAAACCTCGGAGACACTCACCTCCCGTGCACGTCTCAACGGGCGAATGGTTGCATTCTCCGTGCGAGTTGTCCTCACTTCCGGACCACTCGCCCCCGGCCGTTCCGTGCGGCCTATGCCTCGTCCCACACGATCTGCGCATAGCGCCGCTTCCCGACCTTTAGCACGAAGGGCGCCCGCGCGGCGAGGTCGACGTCAAGGTAGGGATCGCTGACCTTCTCGCCGTCGATGGAGACGGCGTTCTGCTTCACCATGCGCCGCCCCTGGCTGTTCGACTGCGTGAGGCCCGCCTGCTTCATCAGGTTGAGTAGCCCGATGACGGTGCCCTCGTCCGGCTCAGGCTGGAACGTCTCGATGTCGTCCGGCACGTCGCCCTGCACCACCGTCTTCTCGAAGTGCTGGCGAGCAGCCTGCGCGGCCTCCTCGCC
Source organism: Balneolaceae bacterium (assembly GCA_033722415.1). Taxonomy (GTDB): domain Bacteria; phylum Bacteroidota; class Rhodothermia; order Balneolales; family Balneolaceae; genus JAMQKA01. The sequence continues at coordinate 535 of JAWVZC010000289.1, forward strand.
GTGGTACATCTGCACGATGGCGAAGGCGAGGTCGTGCTTGGCGTTGCGGGGGTCTTCCTCCGCTTTCTGTTTGTATTTCGGCAGTTCATCGACCGGTACATCGGTAATCAGTTCAAACCATGGATAGATCAGTTCATCCGGGATCGACAGGACCTTCCCGTACATTTCGTCGGGCTGTTCCGTAATGCCGATATAATTGTCATATGATTTCGACATCTTCATCGACCCGTCCGTACCCACAAGCAGCGGCATCATCAGGCAGATCTGCGGTTCCTGGCCGGCATCTTTCTGGAGGTCGCGGCCGACCAGCAGGTTGAATTTCTGGTCGCTGCCGCCCAGCTCTACGTCGGAGTGGAGGTGCACCGAGTCCTGCCCCTGCGCCAGCGGGTAGAGGAATTCGTGCAGCGAAATGGGCTCGTTGGCCTCGAACCGTTTGGAAAAATCATCCCGTTCGATCATGCGGGCAACCGTCAGTTTGGAAGCCAGCTTTATGACATCCTCAAACTGCATGGTGCCAAGCCAATCGGAATTGTATAGGATCGTCGTTTTTTCCTCATCCAGAATCCGGGTGGCCTGATCGAGGTAGGTGGAGGCGTTCTCCTCGATCTCTCGTGTAGAAAGGGCAGGCCGGGTTTCATTCTGGCCGGTGGGATCCCCGATCATGGCGGTAAAATCGCCGATAATCAGGATCGCTTCGTGGCCAAGGTCCTGGAACTGGCGCAGTTTTCGAAGAATTACCGAGTGGCCCAGGTGCAGGTCCGGTCGTGTCGGATCGCAGCCCAGTTTAATTTTCAGGGGCCGGCCCTGTTTTCTCGAGGTTTTCAGTTTGTCAACAAGTTCGTCTTCCGGGACGATTTCAACCGTTCCGCGGCGAATAACTTCGAGTTGTTCCTCTACGGGCAGAAAAGACATCTGATTGCGTGAAATGGTTAACGGTTTTGATGTTAGATGGAAAAAATGTTATCACATACCATTATTGTACTCCGCTTCACAGCGCGTGACCCTCATCACAGCTACTGGTCCAGCGTGGGAAAGTTGGTAACCGGGTTATACTCTTCCAGTGTTTGGCGAATGGTGTTCGAAAAGTTTTCGGCTCCCGGATAGACGGTGGCCACGGCATCATACGCCAGTGGTGCCAGGTATACCACCGTGGAATAAGTCAGCGACTCCTTGCGCATTTTCTCGGGGGGCATGTTGAACCCCGCCAGCAACAGGAGAATCGCGCTGATCACAATTCCGCTTTTAAGCAGGCCGAACGCCATCCCCGAAAGACGGTTGATCACATTCAGGTTGACGGCTTCCAGCAGTTTTTTGGAAAAATGAGCCACCAACTGAACGACGGCCACCGTTCCGATAAAAAGAATGGTACCGGAAATGAACGGGATATAGGCCTCATTTCCCCCGAAGTAGGGACCGATGAAACGGTTCAGGGGCCCCATATATTCAAACGTGAGGAAAACGGCGAGGATAATGGCGACAATACTTAGCACTTCCTTGATAATACCGTTGACAAAGCCGCGGTAGGCAAAGTAGAGCAGCGGAAACAGAATTACCAGGTCAAGCAGGTTCATGCCGCGGGCATTTGTTAGGAGAGTTCTTCCTTGACAACCTTGCTTACCAGGCTGCCTTCGGCTTTACCTTTCAGCTCGTCCATCAGGGCGCCCATAACCTTGCCCAAGTCGGCCATGTTTTCGGCTCCCAGCTCATCGATTTTCTGCCGTGCGATGTCGCGGACCTCCTCTTCACTTAGCATCTCCGGCAGGTACGATTCGATGATCTCAAGCTCCTGCTTCTCATTCTTCACCAGGTCGTCGCGGCCACCCTCCTCAAACTGCTGGATCGACTCCCTGCGCTGTTTGGCGGCTTTCATCAGCACCTCCACCACCTGCTCGTCGGAAAGCGTGGCTTCGCCGCCTTTTCGTTCGCTGATTTCGCGTTCCAGCAATTTGGACTTCAGGGAGCGGAGTACGGTCAGCCGCTCCTGGTCCTTGTTTTTCATGGCGTCCTTGAGGTCGGAGAGTATCTGTTCCTGGATAGGCATGGATCTACAATATTAGTCGTCAGTCCTGTTATCACTGAAAAATAAGCAAAAAAAAGGCTGCATCATGCAACCAGATGCAACCTTGTGTACCGTAATCCGGTACGAACGTCACTGTTCCCGGTTTTGGCTGATGAAGTCACGAACCTCTTCCTCATCAATCATCGCCTCTTTGAAGGCGTATTTACCGCGGGTGGACTTTGTCGAGATAATCACTTTTGCCATTTTGCGGTGAGATCCCTTCACTTTCTGGGCTTCTTCACCAAATACTTGCTTCTTAGCCATAACTCAAATGCTATTTTATTTCTTTATGAATCGTGTGTTTGCGCAGCACCGGGTTGTACTTTCTCAACTCCAGTCGTTCCGGATTGTTGCGTTTGTTTTTCGTGGTCACGTAACGAGAAGAACCCGGCTTCTCCGTGCATTCCAGAATAACCTGAACTCTGTTTCCTTTAGCCATAATATCGCTGTTGTTGGTTATTTGTTAATTGCTATCAGTAAAGAGAACCGATAACCAATAACAATTAACGGATAACTGATTTATATATCTTTCAAGAGGGTGCCTTTTTTGCGCGCTTCCTTTAATACGGCGCTGATCCCTTTCTTGTTGATGGTGCGAAGGGTCTTGGCAGATACTTTCAGAGTCACCCATTCATCCTTTTCAGGGATGTAGAACTTCTTCTTCTGAAGATTCTGGTGAAACTTGTGCTTTGTTTTGTTGTTAGACTTGGAAGACCGGTACCCGTTCAAGGCCCCCTTGCCCGTAATATCATCTTTGCGTGCCATAATGCGTCAAAAACATTCTGTATTTCTGTTTTCAGAGAGACTTGGAAAATAGCTGTATTAGTCAAAAAGATCAACGTTTCTTTTGGTGGTTCTGTAACAGCCCTTATCAGCCGTGAACCGTGGCCGATCCGGACCGAAAAACGGCGGTAAAAACTTCCTTATGAAGGGTTAGAGCGCTTATCTGCCGATATGGCGGTATCAACTATCACTTTCTTTGAATTGGCTGTTATATACACTATTTTCAGGCGTCAAAACGATTAAATTAACACCTATTCTACCCTACTTTATGGCAGATAAACAGGTATCGGATTACAAGGCGGAAAATATTACGGTTTTAGAGGGGCTTGAGGCAGTGCGTAAACGGCCCGCAATGTATATCGGAGACGTTGGTCAGCGCGGGCTCCATCACCTTATCAACGAGGTTGTGGACAACTCGATCGATGAGGCGCTGGCCGGCTATTGCGATGAAATTGAAGTGATCATCAACGAGGATGGATCGATAACAATTTCAGACAACGGTCGCGGCATCCCCGTGGATGATCACCCGAAACTGGGCATACCCGCCGTTGAGGTTGTGCTTACAAAACTGCACGCCGGCGGAAAGTTCGACAAAAATGTATACAAGGTTTCCGGCGGGCTGCACGGGGTGGGCGTCAGCTGTGTGAATGCACTCTCCTCCGGGTTTCACGCCGAGGTTCACCGCGACGGCAAAATATACGAGATGAAGTTTGCCAAGGGCGGGGTGCTGGAACCGCTCAAAACCACCGGAAAAACGGATAAAACCGGGACCACGATCACCTTCATGCCGGACAAGGATATCTTTACCCAGACCACTGAATTCAAATATGACATTATCGCCGACCGCATGCGGGAGCTGGCGTTTCTCAACCCGGAGATAACGGTCTACCTGCGCGATAATCGCGATCCCGACGATATTATCGAAGATACCTTCCATTACGAGGGCGGGGTTAAAGATTTTGTTACCTACCTTGACGAGGAGCGCGAGTCGCTGATGGAAGAACCGATATTTATCGAGGGCGAAGTGGATATGATTCCGGTGGAGCTGGCCATTCATTATAATGACTCCTACTCCGAGAATGTCCACTCCTATGTCAATAACATCAACACGCGGGAGGGCGGAACACACATCTCCGGATTCCGCCGGGCCCTTACCCGTTCGCTAAAACGATACGCGGAAGACAACAACCTGCTGAAAGGGAAATTCAACATTTCCGGGGAAGATTTCCGCGAGGGCATGACAGCTGTACTCAGTGTGAAGGTCCCCGAACCGCAGTTTGAGGGGCAGACCAAGACCAAGCTGGGTAACTCCGAAGTGCAGAGCGCCGTCGAGATCGTGGTGTACGACCAGTTGAACGAGTACCTGGAGCGGCACCCGAAAACGGCCAAGAAGATCCTGGAAAAAGTGATCCTGGCTGCAGAAGCCCGGGAAGCCGCCCGGAAGGCACGCCAGCTTATCCAGCGCAAGAGTGCGATGAGCGGCGGTGGCCTGCCCGGCAAGCTGGCCGACTGCTCCATCAACGACCCGGAGCACTGCGAAATCTACCTGGTGGAGGGCGACTCCGCCGGCGGATCGGCCAAAATGGGGCGTAACCGCAGCTTCCAGGCGATCCTGCCGCTGCGCGGAAAGATACTGAACGTGGAGAAAGCGAAAATCAACCGTATCCTGGAGAACAACGAAATCCAGGCGATTATTACCGCACTGGGCGCCGGGGTCGGCCATTCCGAGGAAGATTTTGAGCTTGAAAACCTGCGGTACCACAAGATCATAGTCATGACGGATGCCGACGTGGACGGGTCGCACATCCGTACGCTGCTGCTGACGTTTTTCTACCGCTACATGAAACCCCTGATTGAAGGCGGGCATGTCTATATCGCCACGCCACCGCTGTACCGCATCACCGACAGCCGGGGCAATATCGAGTATGCCTGGGATGAAGAAACCCGCACCAAGTTGGTGAAGGAGCACAAAAAGTCGCGCTATAAATTTGACGTCTCCCGGTACAAGGGACTCGGAGAGATGAACCCCGAACAGCTTTGGGAAACCACGATGGATCCCGAAACGCGGACCCTGCAGCAGGTAACGGTGGAGAATGCCGCAGCGGCCGACAAGCTGTTTTCGCGCCTTATGGGCGATGACGTGCAGCCACGGCGTGAATTTATCGAAAGCCACGCGAAATACGCCAATCTTGATGTGTAGAGTATAAATTTATACCCCTCCAGGGGTTCCAAATCCCTGGCG
>JAWVZC010000290.1:0-5592 GCA_033722415.1 Balneolaceae bacterium
CCAGGCGAATCCCCAGGGTAGCGGTCGCCTCCGAGGGAATCACATTTCGCGCCTTATCCCCCACGTTTCCGCTCTTCAGTCCCCGGATGGTGAGGGTGGGATACAGATAGCTCTCGATCAGGGAACGATTTTCAAATTCGGTCCAGCTAAATCCCAGATCTCTACGGATCTGGTCATCGACATCGGGCAGGGTTGCAAACGCCTCCCGGTCGGCATCGGTAATCGGTTCGGTTCCTTTGTAGAAATCCTTGATCAACACCTCGCCCGTCGGCTCTTTCATGGAGTCCAGCAGATCCGCCAGCAGCTGTCCCGGTACGGGAGCCCATCCGCCGTAGTGGCCGCTGTGAAGCGAACGGTTCGCCCCATAGACCGTCACCTCCATGCCCGTGACCCCTCGAACGCCGAACACCACCTGGGGACGGCCCGACTGGTGTTTGGGTCCGTCGAAAAAGAGCCAGAGGTCCCCGGAAAATTTTTCCTTGTACCGCTGTAGGTAACGCCTGATGTGCGGAGATCCGATCTCCTCCTCGCCGTCGAAGAAAAACTTGAGGTTGGAGGTGGGACGGATGCCGGCGGCCTCCATGGCGTCGAGCGTGGCCAGCAGGGCCGGTACCGGCGCCTAGTCGTCGGAGGCTGAACGGGCGTAGATCCTCCATTCGGGATCTACCGTTTCTCCCTCGGCGGGAAAAGGTATCGGGCGCCCTTCCCGTTCCATCGAGCCGGAATAAAGAGTCGGTTCCCAGGGATCGTGGGCCCAGCTCCCGGGATCGACGGGCTGCCCGTCGTAGTGCACGTAGATGACGAGCGTCCGCTCTGCCCCCGGTACACGCAGTTCGCCGAAGACGACCGGCGGCGCATCGGGCCGGTCGGGGAGCGTCAGCAGTTCCATATCGACGCCCCGCTTTCCAAATTCCCCGGCCAGATATTCCGCATTCCGCCGGATATCCGGCAGGTCGGACGCGACGTTGGGCATCCTCAAAAAAGTCCGGTACTCATTTATTATTCCCGCCGCGTGGGCGTTTCTGTACTGCCGCACCGCCTCTACCGCATCGGTTTGTGCCTGAAGCAGGGCTGCGGGAGCGAGAGCGAACAACAGCGGTAGAACCATCCGTTTAATCACCATGACGACTGTACCTCTATTCCGGGATTTGATTAGAGACTTTTTTCCGATTCCTTTTCCGGTATCCATTCGAACTCCTCCGCCTTCGGCATCCGGTCCATAACTTCCAGCAACCGGTCCGGCGGGGTGCCCAGCTTACGGGATTTGAGCGCCAGCCAAGCGCCGTCGACGATGATTTCAGCCGCCTTGATGCCGTCTTCCCTGTATATTTCATGTCCGATACTCCAACGGGATCCGTCCCTGCGCATCGCCCAGATGGTACAATGGACGGTTATGATCTCCTGCAACTGAATCTCCCTGAGGAATTTGGTCTCTTCCCTGAAGAGAATGGGGCCGTACCCCATTTCCGAAATTTCCTCAATGGAAAGTCCGAATTCGGAAAACATCCCGACCCTCGTCTGGGTTGCATAGTCGTTATACACCGAATGACGCATATGGCGGTTGGGGTCCATATCGGCCCATTTCACTTCAAACGTTTTGCTGTATGGCTCCATCTCGACACCGTAATGCTGCTTCTCAGGCACTTACAATTACAAGAATGTGAACGTAATGGGCTGTACCGTACTCCGAAATTCCGGAAGTATTATTTTCCGGTTGGTTAAGCCGGCTTCGCTCGAATACACCGGCTTTCGGAAGGCCGCATGCTGAGGGCCCGCGACCTTTTGGTCTGCTTATTTGCTGACCGCCTCCCCCTCTTCATACGGATTCTCTTCGACAATCGCCCCATCCTTCAGGTTGATAATGCGATTGCCGTAGGAGGCCATCTTCTCGGAATGAGTGACCTGAATGATGGTGACTCCCTCCTCACGGTTCAGCTTTTCAAACAGTTCCATAATCTGTTCGCTCTGTTCGGAATGTAGGTTACCGGTCGGTTCATCGGCCAGTATCAGTTGGGGGTTGCCAATGATGGCGCGGGCCACTCCCACGACCTGCTGCTGCCCCCCCGACAGCTGGGGCGGGAAAAGATCCTTTTTGGCAACGATATTGAAACGGTCGAGCATATCGGCCACCAGGCTTTTGCGCTGTTTTCGCTTCACTTTCCGATACAGCAGGGGCATCTCGATATTTTCGTATACCGTCATCTCGTCGATCAGGTGATAGGCCTGAAACACGAATCCGATGTGTGTCTTGTGGTATTCCGACTTCTGCTTGTCGCTCAGGTCGTGTACCGGTTCATCGTAAAAAAAGTACTCACCCTCCGAGGGTTCATCCAGAAAACCCAGGATATTCAGCAGGGTGGTTTTGCCGGCCCCGCTGGGGCCCATAACCGTTACAAACTCCCCCTCCTCGATATCGAGATCGATTCCCTTCAGGATGAATGTCCGTTGAAAGCGCTTGTCTACGTATTTGTCTATGTTTCTGAGTTTGATCATATCTGTTATTTAGCTTTATGCAATCAGCTCTTTGTCATTCCGTTCTTAAACTTTCCACCGGATCCAGCAACGCCGCCCTAACCGCCTGATATCCCACGGTAAGCATGGCGACGATCAAGGTCAAGGCTCCAGCTACGATAAAAACCGATATCCCCATATCGATCCGGTAGGCGAAATTCTGAAGCCACCGGTTCAGGACGAACCAGGCTACGGGTACCGATAGAACGAAGCTGAACGCAATCAGTTTAATAAAATCCCGGGAGAATAGTGTGATGATGTTCATTACCGTCGCCCCCAGTACTTTCCGAACCCCGATCTCGCGCGTTCGCTGCTCCGCCATGTAGGAGGCCAACCCGAACAGGCCGAGACATGCGATGATGATCGCCAAGATGGCAAAGCTGGTGAAGATATTGCCGGCTCGGGTCTCCTGCCGGTACAGATCGTTGTACTCCTGGTTCAGGAACTGGTATTCGAACGGGTAATGGGGAAACATACGGTTCCATACCTCCCGCGTAATATCAAGAGTGCGCCGGACATCGTCGGTACTGAAGCTGACCAGCAGCCGGTTGTAACCGTCCTGCGGAAACATAATAAGGGGCGTAATGGGCCGGTGCAGCGAAGTAAAATGAAAATCTTTTACAACACCAACAATGGTCCCGGTCCTGCCGCTCAGGATGGCGCGGCGGCCGATCAGTTCTTCCGGGTCAAGTCCGAAATGCCGTGCGGTAGCCTCGTTGGCAAGGAAGGAGTAAACGGCCTCCCCTTCTTCCGGATTGGCCCGCTCCAAATCGCCACGGGTCAGAGCCCGTCCGGCGACCACGTCGATATTCAGTATATCCGTAAACTCCGGATTGACCCGCAACCCGTTAATTTGAAAATTGGGACCTTCCTCAAGACCCTCCACGTCCAGCCCGTAACCCGCGCGGATACTGGTCGGGGTTTCGGACGACATGGCAGCACCCTCCACTCCGGCGATCTGTGCCAGCTCGGAGTTGAATGTTTCGAAGCTGTTTTCTACATCGCTGTAAGCGGTTAGCACCATTACGTTCTCCTGTTTGTATCCAAGCTCTTTCTGCTGGATAAAATCAACCTGTCGGAAGATGATCAGGGTGCTGACGATCAAAAAGATGGAGGCCCCAAACTGGAACACAACCAGTCCTTTGCGCAGATTGCTGTCGCCAGCCGAAATTTGGCTTCCGCTTAATACGGACGAAGGATTGAAGGAGGAAAGCCTCAGGGCCGGGTAGCTACCGGCAATGAGCGTAATCACGATTCCAATGCCCAGCAGCATCCCCCAAAACCGGGAGGAGCCGTAGTCGGCCGAGATATTCTGGCCCGTCAGCTGATTAAACCAGGGTAACGAAAGTTCCACCATCAATATGGAAACGGCAATTGCAAGGAGCGTCAAAAACGCTGCCTCCCCGTAAAACCGGCCGATCAGTTCCCGTCGTCCGGATCCCAGCACCTTTCGGATTCCCACTTCCTGCGAGCGGCGCACCGAACGCGCCGTAGCCAGATTCATATAGTTGATGCAGGCGATGATGAGAATCAGAAAGGCGATGGCCGTAGCGGCAATTACATACCGAATGTCCCCCTGGGCTGCGATCCCGGCCTCGGTTTCCGAATAGAGATGAATATCGGTCAGCGGCTGGAACCGGATATCCAGGGAGGCGACGAAATCATTTCCCGTAACGTTTTCCCGGATAAAATCGTCCACTTTTTGCTTGAGAGCACCTATTTGGGCATCCTGGTCTAGCACCAGGTAGGTGTAGAAGTTGGCGGCACGCCATACGTTGTCCTGCAGTACCGACCACCCGCTCCGGGTTACCAGCGAGGCAAAAAAATCGAAACGGAAATGACTGTTGGCGGGTATATTCTCCATGACCCCGGTTACCTCGAACTCCCGGCCGTTTACCAGAAGGCCCCGGCCCACGGGGTTGACACTACCGAAATATTTGCGGGCCATATCACGGCTGATCACCACCGTATGCGGCCGCACCAGGGCACCATCGGGATTGCCGGCCTGCAGTTCGAAATCAAATACTTCAAACAGGCTGGAGTCGGCATAGGCAAAGCTGCGCTCTTCGAACACTCGGTCTTCGTTGCGGATGACAAGCGGCTGGCTGCTGCCGGCATTCAGAATACGAACCCCCGACACCACCTCTGGGAAAAGTCGCTGAAGAGTCGGCGAAATCATCGACGGGCTGACGGCCAGATGCAGCTGTGGAAGATCCAGCGTAACCCGGTAGATCCGATCCGATTTGGCATGGTACCGGTCGTAGGAAAGTTCAAAAGAGACATAGCTTAGTATCAGCACGCAGACGGCAATACCGACAGCGAGCCCCATTACATTGATGAACGTATAGCCCTTGTAGATTTTCAGGTTCCTAACGGCAATTTTCAGGTAATTCCAGAGCATGACTCTTTTCAATTAACCAGTATCAATGAATAATTAAAAAACTGCTGTTCAATTAACCCGTGTCCATCGTACATTGTAAATATATCCGGGTCAACAATCATACCAAATTGAATAACACCTTTCATTCCGCGGTTTTCCTGCACTTTTAGTCAACTGACGTACGGTACCTATACAATGGTGTCCGATAACGAACAGTTGTTGTGCAAGGCGTAATACGGCTTTGGACAGAATGGAAAATAATTTGGAATGGTAAATTTTGATTTGAAATCTGGTCCAAATCCGTGGCCGGCACCATCCGGTCTCCGGCCTACTTTTCTCCCTTTTCTTTCTTACTCCCTTCTGAGGCTTTGGACGGGATTGAGGAGAGCGGCCCTCACCGATTGCCAGCTGACGGTAAGCCAGGCTATAACTAGGGCTATGCCCCCGGCCGCCGGGAATATCCACCAGGAAACTTCAACCCGGCATGCGTAATCGCCGAGCCATCGCTCCATAAGCCACCAGGATTCCGGTACCCCAGGGCGAGCGGGCCCGGGGTGGAGCTGGTGGTAAAGATGTTTCCCTGGGCGTACTGCTGGTTCTCCATCACCCGGTAGATCCGCCCGATATCCCGGTGAAAACGATCGTAGGCCAGCTCATCATTGATCCACAACAGTATGAGTAAACTGCAAGCCATCCCGATC
>JAWVZC010000291.1:0-5576 GCA_033722415.1 Balneolaceae bacterium
ATCCAGCCGCTCTCCGGGGAGTACGCCGTACGCCGCGAAGTGCTGGAACAGATTCACTTTCCGGTGGGTTATGGGGTCGAAACGTCCCACCTGATCGACGTCTATACCAAGTATGGACTCGATGCCTTTGCACAGACCGATCTGGACCAGCGGGTGCACGAAAACAAACCCACACGTGCGCTTGGAAAGATGTCGTTCGGCATCCTGCAGACCTTTCTGAAGCGGGCCAAGGCCCTCGGCATCGTCGGCGAGATGACCGATCATGAAACCATTCTGCGTCAAACCCAGGCGGTTGAGGATTCGTACGGGCAGGAGGAGATCGAGATCATTGAAGAGGAGCGCCCGCCGATGATCCAGATCGAAGAGTACCGCGAGAAGTTCAACCGCAAGCTCGAAACATAAACAATGAACAAGGCTTCGCTTATTGGCCGAATCCGGGAACTGTCCAGCCCGATGGAACCCATTCCCACGGACCAGCAGCCGCGTCTCACTGCGCTACATTCCGTTCACTGTGTCGCCTTCGATTTTTACGGTACCATGTTCCTGTCGGGCGTGGGTGATATCGGGGTTGATGAGGAACAGAGTTCGGAAAGTATTACCCTGTTTCGAGACGCCCTGGCAGATACCGGTTTCGAAATACAGGAAAAGAAGGCAGCGCAAAAGGGGTTAACCTGTTTTGACCGTGAGATCCGTGACTACAAAGAACGGAAAAAATCGCGCGGTATCGACTATCCTGAACCCGATATTGTACTGATATGGCACGAAGTACTGGAACACCTGCGTGATGAGCAGTTTATCGATGGTCCGCTGGACCGGGAGGTGGCCCGGCGGTTTGCCGTGGAGTACGAATTCCGTTTTAATGCGGTGTGGCCCGTTCCCAACCTGGGCGAAACCCTGAATGTACTGCGGGAAAAGCGGTTTGTAATGGGGATCATATCCAATTCCCAGTTTTATACCCCCCTGGCCTTCGAGGCGCTGAGCAACAGGAGTGTCACCGAAGCCGGGTTCGATCCCGATCTGCTGGTATGGTCGTACCAGGCCAGCGTAAAAAAACCCTCTGTTCATTTCTACAAACGATTTGCCGAGGCGCTTTCGTCCAAACACAATATGAAACCGCAGCAGGTTTTGTATGTCGGAAACGATATGCTCAAGGATGTGATGCCCGCTGCAAAACTGGGTATGAAAACAGCCCTGTTTGCCGGCGACAGCCGGTCCCTGAAATTGCGACCGAATGATCCACGATGCCGGGATACCGAGCCGGATATTGTTATTACGGAACTTGGGCAAATTACCGAGTGCCTGGGAGACCTTTACTAGTGCCCTGTCAAGCTTGAGCACTGAGGCCACCGATACACGTCTACGCGTTACATTAAATCTACACCCCCATCAGTAGTTGGTAATACCATTTACCTGTGCAGATCTGCATAATCTGTGTAACCAGTGCCCCCGGGTAAAGGGAGATTTTCAGTGCGTATGGCAACCCACGAACAGGTCAGTAACATAGACCAGGATTTTGTCTGCCTGGTTTGAATTTCTCCTTACCTTTCAGAGTTCAGTTCAGGATGGTAAGGACCTCTTCGAGTTGTGTACTCCACTCTTCCCGGTCAGTGCCTACATTCGGCAGTGTTTTGTAGGCGCGGTAAATATCCCGGTAGAAACCCTTATGATGCTCTTGCAACCCGGTATGACGGTTGTCTGAAGGTGTTCCATCATACACCATCCGTGTTTTAATTTTTTTCAGCAGTTCTCGCGGCGATGCTTTCGCTTCCCCATAGCTGTCAAGATCCAGCTTCTTCCTCAGCTCCGTTATCTGGCTGATGTACCACTGCCTTCGTTTTTCAACCGGCTGATCCAGCCATTCTTTTTTCTTCATGATTCATTGGTAGTTGAATTTCAAATTAAGCTGCATTTCATTACCTGACCTGGACTTATAACTTAATTTATCAGCAAGGCGAAGAAAAATATACTTTGATAACGTTCCATCCTGCATTGCGGTTGGCAGTTATTCACTTCAACACCGCTGATAGCCCAATTTCGCCAGAATTCACACCCGTTATCCTTTTTGGGATCTACCTCTGGATATATCTTTTTGCCAGCCACCAGGGAATACCAAGATTATATTTCATTGTTTGAAACCCCACCCGGAATCACCATTACATTGATCGAATATTTAATCGTGGAACAATACACAGGAACTATATCGTAATTTTTTTCGATTTCATACCGAAATTGAGATATTTGAATGATTCACAATCTGCAATACGGAGCACCGTTAAATTCCGATCATGTGCAACTTCTATGACGCCCACTATTACCCGGCCAAACTAACGGAACAGTTTGGGACCGATCTCAACCTGCCGGAAGAGTACCAAGGCAGCTACAAGGTGAGTCCCACCAACTACTCTCCCATTGTTCGGGTCAACCAGAAGGGAAACCGGGTTGCAGAGGAGTCCTACTTCAAGCTGATTCCCTCCTTTGCCGACAGCAAACATCACAAATACTCCACGATGAACGCCCGGGACGATAAACTTCTGAGCAAACGCGGAATGTGGAAGCCCTATTTCGAAACCCAGCGCTGCATTGTCCCGGCCACCGGGTTCTATGAACATTATACCCTCTCCGAACCGAAACATATCGAGGGACTGGACAAACCAACCGACAAAGTGCCGTTCCGGATAGGTCTCAAATCTGCCGACCTGTTCGGTTTTGCCGGGGTCTGGAACACCTGGACCGACCCGAATACCGGCGAGGTGATCCTGAGCCACGCCATTATCACAACGGATCCCAACGAGACGGTGAAAAAGATCCACAATACCCAAAACAGGATGGCGATGATACTTCCTCAATCGGCTTACGACCTTTGGCTTGGTGATGTTGACAAGGGTGAAGACCTGTTCGATGCCAACCTCTTCAAACCCTGGCCGGATGAGGACATGGAGTACTTCCAGGTCAACAAGCAGTTTGACTATGGCCTTCGGGATGAAACGCTTCGCAACCCGGTACAACATCAAATACGTTTCGAGGGCGAACAACGGGGTCTGTTTTAGGAAGCAATGAGTGATGGCAGGTTGGCGGGTAACCTACTTGCTACCCACAGCTGTATTGGACAGTTCCCACCAGAGTTTCCCGCCCCGGTTATTTGTTCACTCACATTTTGCTATTCCCTCATTCCATTACCACCAGTGTGCCCCGCATGGTAATGTAGTGCCCTGGAAACGTACAGACATACTGGTAGGTGCCCGGCTGCTCGGGGGCGGTAATATAGATCGTTTCGGAACTGCCGGGCTGGATGACCGCCGTGTGATACAGCACATCCCTGGTATCCGGCACGTACGACATCTGTTCACCCTTCAAACCGAGATTCATTGCCTGTTTGCCGACCCGGTCGGCGGTATTGGGACGGACGATGACGACATTGTGGAGCATATCGTCGTTATTGTTGAATACCAGCTTCACGCGGCTGCCCGCCTTCACCTGCAGCTGCTCTTTGTCGTATTTCAGTCCCGGTTCGGTACCGAGCTGCACGGTTTGGTCGGCCCCGCTCTGCCAGGATTCCGGACGTTCGGTTACTCGTTTTGAAGCGGGTGTCCTCTCGCCGGTGCCGGACTCCCCCGGCTGTTCGGGATGTTTCATCATCTGCCCGACCGCACTGCCGACGGGTTCGGTGCCCGGCTCTGCCCGGGCGGTCCACTCCCTCTCTGGCAGTTTCTCCCCGGCGGGGATATTGTTGAGCGTGTAGTAGCCAACATCGTGCAGCAACGGTGTGCCGTCTGCTGCCGCCAGGGCTCCCAGCTTGATCTCATGAATGTAGTATCTCCTGAGGTTATCGACCACAATGCGAACCTGTGTTCCGTCTTCCGATACCTTGAGCCCCTTTACCGGGGCATCTACCCGGTTGATGATGGGACTGCCGTACTCGTACCGGTACATATAGGTGAAACTGGTGACGCTGTAGTTTGCCGGGTCCGAGGCTACGGCCCGGTCAACCGGCCGGGTAAATGCAATCGTAAACCCGTCGGGAGCCGCTTCAATGGTTTTCATCTCGAAGGGGACCTGCCCGTTCCACGCCACCCGCTGCAGCCCGTACCGTTTTTCGCCGGTGGAGCTCCAGCCGCGGTCGGTCATCCCCACATACATCGAGCGGCCGCGCTGCTCGTCCAGCACCATCCGGAGCACCCCGGAATCGAATCCCTTGAGAAAAGGAAACACCGCTCCCTGGTATTCCCCGTTTACCTGTTCCATGGTCACCCGGTTAATACGCGCCTGACCCTGATCACCGACATAGTCGTGGCCTTTGAAGGGAGCAAACACACCCGCCGTATCCTGGACCATCCCCGAAGTGGAAATGCCCATCAGCGTATGAGGCACCCACACGGCCGGAAGTTTCATGGCCGGCACCTGTGCGACCGTTTTGAACATCGGCTCATCACTGTCCCTGATCTTTGCGGTGTCCAGGGATACCGGAGAATCCGGGTGGTCGATCCACCGCTAGCCGGCGGGATTACCGGTGAAGTCTCCCTCCTCCACGTGCGTGATAAACCCCGACCCGATCCAGTCGCCCTGGTTTTCGCTGTAAAAAATATCTCCGTTATCGTTCACCAGGATGCCGCTGGGCGACCGCATGCCGGTCGCGAACGGCTTCAGATCTCCGTCCGGTGTAATTATCATGGTCCATCCGCGCCATGGTACACGACTCTCTGCTTCCCACCATTTGACATCGTCAAAAGCCATGTTACCGGTCACCACCATATTTCCATTCGGCAGAAATGCGGGCCCGTAGGAGTACTCATGGTAGTGCGCCGAAATCGGCCAGTCGGATATGCGCTCATACCGTTCAGCCCGGTTGTCCCCGTCCGTGTCAATGATCTTGTTCAGTTCGCCCCGCTGAGCCGTGTAGAGCACCCCATCCCGGTATTCCAGCCCCAGCGACTCATACAACCCCCGGGCAAATTTCGTGTAATAGGGCGGGTGCCCGTTTTTCATCTCCGGATTACCGATAATCCACACCTCTCCCCGGCGGGTGGAGGCGGCCAGTTTGCCGTTGGGCAGCATGGCCAGCCCTCCCACTTCCAGGATCACATCGTCGGGAGTGGGCAGGGTCACCAGCTGGTAGTAGTCCTGCTGGGTGGCAGTATGCTCTGAATTTGCAGACTGGGCGGATAGAGGGGCTGTTTGAGAAAGGAACACAACCACCATTAAAAGATGCCAAATGTTCGAAAACAGGGATATTCTGGAAAAGCTCATAAACGATTTCATCGTGTTGAAAATTTAAAAATTCTTCGTTGCGGTCGCCGGTGTTACCAGATATAGTGATAACTCAACGAGGAGCTGCCGGGCTGCCCAATCGGAACGATAAGTTCTTGTTTCTTACCATTGTCTCTTATTATTGCCCGGTTTTGGGCGTCCTCCTCAAGGTCTAGGTAGAACGATTTGTCATTAACCTGGTATATCCCGTTCGGTAATTCGGATATGGAATGGCCGGCAACAACCCGGTAGTAGCGGTTTTCTTCGGATACGTTGGTGGTGAACTGCAGTTCACGGTTAATGCCTTTTCCCCCATCCAGCGGTAAAAACCG
>JAWVZC010000292.1:0-5550 GCA_033722415.1 Balneolaceae bacterium
GCCGATCACCCCAGGCAAAAATATCACGGTTATTGCGGAGGTAATCGCCATGAACTACCTGCTGCGACACTACGGGTATGATGCCGCCGAGGTACTGCAAGAAAAAATCAAACAGCATATCGCCAAAAAATCGGAATCGCGTGATATGCCGAGACGCGCTATTGACTATTTTGAAGGGGATGTTGAGTAATCGGCAAAAAATATTATATTAGGAACAGTGAATGTCAGGATCGGTTCCGTGTCGAATAAATATCATTTACGTGCGGCATTTGCTCTCATACAAATTAACCTGAAGACATGTCTTTACAAGATTATTTCTTCTATGACGAACGTAACTGCGAGTTCGTCCCGGTTGAGTACAACACGTTCGATAGAGTCATAAACACGGCATGTCTCTACATTGTATTTGGTGTTGTTTTTTCCGGTCTCGGCATCTCCGTCCTTTCATCCACGGTTGGTACACCGGCTGAAATTGCCCTCAAAGCCGAAAACCAGGCCCTACTCAAACATCTTCAGCAGACCAAAAGCACTATCCAGGAACTTGACGTTGAACTGGATCAACTGGCTCAAACGGACAATGAAATGTATCGTTCTGTGCTTGGGATGGAACCGATACCTTATGATGAACGCGAAGCCGGTGTAGGGGGAGCCGATGTCTATGCTGAATTTGATGTTTACAGCGAGGAGACCGCCGACATCCTGAAATGGACTTCTGAAAAACTGGAGACGCTGGAACGGGGCGTAAACATCCAGAAAACAAGCTTTAACGAAATCAAGCAGTACTATAACAACAACCAGGAAAAAATGCGGCATATACCGGCCATCAAACCGGTAAAAGGCATTATGCTGAGTGGATTCGGAATGCGTTTTCACCCGGTCCTGAAATACCGCCGCATGCATGACGGACTCGACTTCCGGGCCAACGTGGGAGATGAGGTGTTTGCCACCGGTGACGGAACTGTTAAATTTGCCGGGATGAAGGGCACGTACGGAAGACTCGTGATAATCGATCACGGATACGGTTATGAGTCGCGGTATGCCCATCTTTCATCATTTGCCAACGGTGTGAAGCCCGGTGCAAACATATCACGGGGCGATCTTGTGGGTTATTCGGGGCACTCCGGTATGGTAGAGGGCCCGCATCTGCATTATGAAGTATACCGCAACGGCAAGCCGGTTGATCCGATCAACTATCTTTTTGCCGACATTACCCCCGATGAATTCCTGATGTACAAGGAGATTGCCGCTACAAACCAGAAATCGATGGACTAGTTGTTTTTTGTTTGTTCCCGTATATTTAAGAGGCCCGTTTTTTCGGGCCTTTTTTCTTTTATCAAACCCAGAAACGTAAATACGATTCCAGATCCATGAACATGCTGCGCTGCCCCCAGCTTCTGCTTGCAATCATATTGCCGGTTTTTACGGCCAGTGCCTCGGCTCAACAGGGTATCGATATCGAAAAGCACCGTACCTATGCAAATCGTTTGATCGATGCCGCACTAAACGATCAAGCCTCGTTCCGGGAACTGACTAATTTTGTTGATACGTTTCCCCATCGACTCAGCGGCTCCCCGATGCTGGAGGAATCGATCGACTGGATTCTTAATGAAATGGAAAAGGGGAAGCTGGAAAACGTGCATACCCAGGAGGTGATGGTTCCACACTGGGTTCGCGGCAGCGAACATGCAACGCTCGTTTCGCCGTACAAAAAAAATCTCGAGATGCTGGGGCTCGGCGGCAGCATCTCAACGCCGAAAAAAGGTCTCGAGGCTGAAGTACTGGTTGTAAGCAGTTTCGAGGATTTGAAGAGGAACGCCGAAAAGGCAAAAGGTAAAATCGTGGTCTATAACGTTCCCTTTACCACCTACGGCGAAACCGTACAGTACCGCTTGTCGGGAGCCGTGGAAGCGGCAAAAGTGGGCGCAGTGGCCAGCCTGATTCGCTCGGTGGGCCCGTTTTCCATGAATACGCCTCATACCGGAATTTCAAGGTATCAGGAGGGCGTCAGGAAAATACCGCATGCTGCCATCACTGTTGAAGATGCGGCCCTGCTTCACCGCCTCCAGGAGCGCGGCAAAAAGATCCGGATCAACCTGTACATGGAGGCCCGTACCCTGCCTGACAAGCCCTCCCGGAACATTATCGCGGAGATACGCGGCAGCCGGTATCCTGATGAAATCATCGTTCTGGGGGGACATATCGATGCCTGGGATGTGGGGCAGGGAGCCATGGATGACGCGGGCGGCTGTTTTGCCGCGTGGGAGGCACTCAACATCATGAAAGAGCTGGGACTGCGGCCAAAACGAACGATCCGGCTGGTGCTGTGGACCAACGAAGAAAACGGTCTCCGGGGCGCCACTACCTACCGGGATATCGTAGTGAATAACGGCAGTATTGACCGACATGTGCTTGCGATGGAATCTGACAGCGGAGTTTTTACGCCTTACGGTTTTGGTTTTACGGGATCGGATGAGGCGTACAACATGATCAGCCAAATCGGCAGGCTTCTTGAGCCGATCGGAGCAAATGAAATTACCCGCGGAGGAGGCGGTGCCGACATCGGCCCGCTGATGAAAGAGGGGGTGCCGGGTATGGGACTTCGTGTTGACGGCTCCCGCTATTTCTGGTACCATCACTCCCCGGCCGATACCATAGACAAGCTCACAGCCGAAGATTACAAAAAATGTGTGGCTACTCTTGCCGTTATGGCCTACACCGCGGCAAACCTGGAAACAACCCTGCCAAGATAGGTAAAAACGGGAGTTTTCTCTCCACGATTCAAACCGCAGAGTAATCGGCATGTGATCCGGTCTACTGTGTCTTTCTACGGTTTGTGTATTACATTCACTTTTAAGGCGCAATGTTGCTGCAGGCTGGAAATCCCCTACCGAGCCGACAGGGACTCCGCTTCCCGGTACCCGCCGCAGAGGGCCCTATCCCGTTCCGGTAACTGAATACAACCGGGGTAAATCAACGATGCCTCCACAGGGATCACACCCGACTCGGGGATGTTTTAAAAATTGAAAAAATATTAAAATTTATTATACTGTTTAATGCCCATCTTCAATTAAACGGAGTATTATATGCAAGTACGTAATATTTTACATAGTAAAGGGAACACTGTCTATAGTATTAAACCGGAGAGTACGGTTTTCGATGCCATTAAATTAATGTCGGAAAAAGGAATCGGTGCCCTGCTCGTAATCGATGAGAATAGGGATCTTTGCGGCATTATCTCGGAACGGGACTACCGGGACAAAGTGATTTTAAAAGGTCGTACGTCAAAGACGACAGAGGTCAAAGAGATCATGACCCCTGATGTATATTGGGTAACCCCCGATGAGTCGATCAAGAAGTGTATGGCGCTGATGACCGAAAAGAAATTTCGTCACCTGCCGGTGCTTGAGGAGGGAGAAGTGGTCGGAGTTATTTCGATAGGCGACCTCGTGAAACAGATTATTTCCGATCAAAAGGTGGAAATCAATCACCTGAAAAATTACATTGTGGGCTCCTACCCCGGGTAGTGCGACGTCTCATTTATCTTCACAGCGCAGCACGAATCCCTTTTTGCGGACTGTCTCGATGTAGTCGTTTTCAGCGTGCTCACGGATCTTCTTCCGGAGGTAACTGATATAGACATTGATATAGTTGGTCTGGGTATCAAAATGGATATCCCATACCTTCTCTGCAATCTCTTCCTGGGTGACGATCCTGTTTTTGTTTTTCATCAGGAAAACCAGGAGATTAAACTCATTGTTGGTCAGATCCACCTGAGTGTCAGCCACTGTGAATTCCCGTTCCAGCAGTTTAACGGTTAACTCACCGCACCTGAGAACCTGGTCACTGCTGGATTCTCCCGATCTGCGGGTAATCGCTTCAATTCGTGCCATCAATTCTTCAGTGTTGAACGGTTTTGTCAGGTAGTCATCCGCTCCCACTTTCAGGCATTTTATTTTAACATCGGTTTCCTGTTCGGCCGAGAGCACCAAGATCGGCGTGGTAATCTCCTGATCGCGGATATCCTTGGCAATGTCGAAACCATCCCCGTCGGGCAGCCCGAGATCGAGAATTATAATATCGAATTCATTCTGAATGGCAAGGTCACGCCCCTTGGTCGCATTATCGGCTTGCGAAACCTCATTCCCCTTATGTTCTAATACCGCTTTAACCAGTGTTCGTACTGATGGATCGTCCTCAATGACTAATACTTCCATAAAAAAGTTGTTTTTCAGGTCTTGCCTTGAGATTGCTCCTGATATTATTTGGCAGTTTCTTACTTCAAACACCTACGATAATAAACATATTACAACTATTTTTTCAAAGATAAATTTTTACAAATGTTAAAACCGCTTGTATCCCCTCTTTACGAGCCATTTTATTGCCTCCAGCAGGTAGGCGGAAGAGAGGTTGTGCCCTTCATCGATCGGTGTAAATGTGGCTTTCGCCCCCCAGTTACTGACCGTGGCGATCGACTTTTTTTGCGGTTCGGCCTCCACCGTCCTATCGTCTGAACCGTGCAGGCCCAGTATATGCAGGTGATCGTAGTTATGTTCCCGGTCCTCAAACAGTTCCGTTTTCAATCGCCCCCCAATCATGACCAGTTCGTTGACATGTTTCCAGCGGGAAAGAGCAAAGTACCCTGCCAGGTACGCTCCCATGGAATATCCAAGCACACATAATCGACTGGCCTCTATGTGGAGCAGGAGTTTATCGACGATCTCCTGGATAAATTCGGAACTCACCTCCAGTGATTTCGCAAACTGGGACTGTTCCCCGTCGTACAGGTACCACGCGCGTCCCCAGTCTTCCACCTTTCGGTTACGGTCCCGTTCATAGATCGGGTACGGTCCTTGGATAAACAGGTGAAATGCCTTGATTTGCATCATATCGGCGACATCTTCTCTAAACCGCTCCAAATTGTGTCCAAATCCGTGCAGGTAAAGGATTAACGGCTTGGGTCCCCCAGAACCGGTTTCCAGCAATTTGTAGGGCACTTCTATTTTAAATGAAGATTTCCCCGATAGCAGCACGTCCTGTTTCATAATAACCGTTCAATTGGTTTCAATCAGTTTATCAATATCCTCCTGCTTACCCATCAGTACCAGTTTGTCATTTTCCTGTATCCGGATGGTCGGCTCTACCACTCCCAGTACCTTATAGCCCATTTTTTCATCATCCGCTACCTTGAACTGAGCCTTTTGCGGACGTTTGATCGTAAGCAGGTTTACCCGGTACCGCTGCCTCATTTTAAGATCTTCCAGAGAATATCCCACCATGCCGCCAGGTGCATCGATCTCGTAGATCCCGATATCCTCACTGAGTTCAAAAAAATCACTAATCGAGCTGCGCACAAGTGATTCGGCCATCCGTTTGCCCTCATCTTTTTCGGGATGGATCACCTCTTCGATCCCGATACGATTCAGGATCGTTTCCTGGGTTTCACTCCCTGCCCTGGCGATAATTCGCGGCACTCCGGCTTGTAATAATTCCATGGCGATCAGCACGACCGGTTCGTATGCCTCGCCGATTGCAACGATAACCACATCCGCA
>JAWVZC010000293.1:0-5545 GCA_033722415.1 Balneolaceae bacterium
GCGCCAGCGACTCATTCTCAAACAGTTTCAGGCATCGATCGTGAAATTCCCGGGTCAGTCGGATTTTGTAATCCAGCGAACGCGACCGGAGGGTAGACCCGCGTACCGACAGTCGTTTGGTGAGTATCGGTAGCATGCTGGCTTTCTTGAGCTTGTGTCCGCCCAGCACCGCCAGCAGCACCAGTCGTCCGTCAGTGGCCAGCAGATCCAGGTTTTGCTGCCAGTATGGACCGCCCACAACATCGATCACAAGATCGACGGCATTCTCTCCCAGCTGCTGCTTCATTTGCTCTGCAAAGTCAACTTCCCGGTAATTATAGGTCCAATCGGCGCCCAGTTTAGCCGCTTTTGCCAGTTTCCTTTTTTTTCCGGCGGTTGCCGCAATACGGGCGTTGAAAAGATGATGTGCCAGCTGAACGGCCGAGGTTCCCACTCCGCTGCCGGCGGCGTGAATTAAAACAGTCTCCCCCTGCTTAAGCTCACCGATCCAGCTCAGCGCCTGGTAGGCTGTAAAAAACGTTTCCGGGATCGCCGCCGCCTCTTCGAACGAAAGGGTCTCAGGAAGCGGTATCGCCATCTGTTCGGGAATCGTGCAAAATTCCGCATATCCTCCGCCCGGGAGCAGGGCAAAAACAAAATCTCCCGGTTTCCATCTCTCTACATTGCGGCCGGTTCGTTCCACAATTCCGGCCATTTCGAGGCCCAGGATATTGCTGGTCCCTTCCGGGGAGGGATACTTGCCCTGCCGCTGCAGCAGGTCGGCGCGGTTGAGAGCCGTAGCCTCTATTTTAACCAGCAGTTCACCAGCGGCAGGCTCGGGGGTTGGAACTTCTTGCATTTTCAGTGTTGAATGACTGCCGGGATTAATAACGTTGATGGCTTTCATGTAAATCGGTACTTTCTGTTTCATATTTTCAGGACACCATAACATAGGTAAAATCGGAAGGTTTTGGTATGAACGACATTACCGGTTTAAACAGGGTGCTTGTGCTGGCCCCCCATACTGACGATGCGGAGCTGGGGTGCGGTGGAACCCTGGTAAAACTGCTTGAAAACGGGGTGGAGGTGCATGTGGCTGCCTTTTCAACGGCGCGCGCCTCGCTTCCTCCCGGCAGCGATCCCGACCTGCTCCGCAAAGAGTTCAACGCGGCCATGGATACGCTGGAGGTACCGGAAAAACAGCGGTATATCTACGATTACCAGGTTCGCAAGCTGAATTATTCCCGGCAGGAGGTCCTGGAGGAGCTGGTAAAGCTCAAAAAGGAGATCAACCCCGAAATGGTTCTGCTACCCTCCGGATCCGACCTGCACCAGGATCACCAGGTGGTACACAATGAAGGTCTCCGGGCGTTTAAGGAGATCACGGTCTGGGGCTATGAGCTTCCCTGGAACCATATCACGTTTTCAGCCCAGGCATTTGTCACGCTGACCCCGGAACAGATTGCCAAAAAGTGGGATGTACTAACGCTTTACAGGTCGCAGGTGGAAAAGAACCGGAACTACTTCACCGAGGAGTTTATTCGAGGGCTTGCCAAGGTTAGGGGCGTGCAGGTTAAGGCCGAATATGCCGAGGCGTTCGAAGTGATCAGGGTAAAATGGTGATACAGGGCGTCATCAATCACTGGCAAAACCAGGATTGGAGATGGGGAACAAGCATGCCCGCCGGTGGGTATTAATTTGGAAAAGTACCTGAGCACATGTAAACTAACACACTCATTTGGATCTTTGCATTCAAACAAAAAAGGAGATTATCTATGGATTATGTTAAACGAGTTGTTGCTGTTGTTGCAGGTGTCATGCTGGCCGTTTCGATCGTACCGCAGGAGGCGGAGGCACAGTGGGGCATAGGGGCCTCGTATGAAATTCGTGATGAGGTACCGGAAAACGGGTTTGGCGTTCGAATTGAACGCGGTATCCTGAACAAACTGCCCGTCGTGAAGCTGGGATTGCGCGCGCACTTCAGCAACTTCAGTGAAGAGAACAACGTCACGACCTCAGGCAATGTGTCATACACCCAGGAGATCAGCGATTACGACTTTGGTGTGACGGCACTCGGTGGAGTGAATATCGGCCTGGTTAAGCCCTATGTAGGCCTTGGGCTCGGCTCCAACACCATCAATATTGACCGCAGTGATTTGCCGTCCGGCAGCCCGCTTTCTCAGGAGGATGACGAAAGCAACATCTACTGGAATGCCCTAGTCGGTGCAGAGGTCAGTGCCATTCCACTGCTGAAACCGTTTGTGGAATACCGGTATACCGATGTAGGCGGTGACTTTTTCGATGATGTACAAAGCCAAAGTGTTCCCTCTTCCCAAAACGGGCGGATCGTATTTGGCGTACTCTTGCGGTTTTAGTTGACTCAACATTTGCCCCGGGCGAACGTTATAACAGGCGTTCGCCCTTTTTTATTTATACCTGTCCCCGAAAATGCTTGTGGCAATTGGTTTTAAAGGAACATATGCTTTAATTAAATTTTAGAAGCGTTTTTGGTGTTTGTGTGTGTAAAACATCCCATTTAATCCCGTTCGATGTCTGAAGTTAAAACATATACCCAGGATCTGGAACAATACGAGCTGGATCCACCGCAGCAGGATGATTTGAATCAGCTGCTGCAGATGTGCCACCAGTACATCGAGGAAACGGATGACCAGATGGTGACCAGAGCGTTTAAGCTGTGTTACCTCTCCCACAGGGGAGTAAAGCGGGCTTCCGGGGAACCCTTCTACTACCACCCGGTGGCGGTAGCCAAAATTGTAGCTTCCGAAATTAACATCGATGACGTTTCTGTGGCAGCCGCCCTGTTGCATGATACGGTGGAAGACACCGAGGTGACCCTCGAGGATATCGAGCGGGAGTTCGGGCAGACGGTAGCCCACCTGATTGACGGGGTGACCAAGATATCCGGGGTGTTTAAAAGCCGTGATACGAAGCAGGCTGAGACCTTCATGAAACTGCTGCTCTCGATGGCCGAGGACCTGCGGGTGGTACTGATCAAGTTTGCCGACCGCCTTCACAACATGCGCACCATACAGCACCTGCCGCGTGACAAACAGCTGAAGATTGCCACCGAAACACGGGAGCTGTACGCACCGCTGGCCCATCGCTTCGGCCTGTTTAATATCAAAAGCGAGCTCGAGGACCTGTGTTTCAAGGTGATCGATCCCAACTCCTACAAATTTATTGCCCGAAAGCTTCGGGAGAAGAAAGAGTCTCGCGAGGCGTTTATCGAGGAGTTTATGGAACCGATCCAGGACGAACTCTCCAAGCAGGGATTCCGATTTGAGATCAAGGGCCGCCCCAAGCATATCTATTCCATTTTCAAAAAAATGCAGCGCCAGCAGAAGCCGTTCGAAGAGATCTACGATCTGTTCGCGATTCGCATAATCCTGGAGGATCCTCACACCAAGGAGGATTGCTGGAGGGTATACTCCATAATCACCGACTGGTATACCCCGATTCCGAAACGGTTCCGGGACTTTATCTCCGTACCCAAGGCCAACGGGTACCAGTCCCTGCATACTACGGTAATTACCAAGAAAGGGCGTAAGGTGGAGGTACAGATACGAACCCGCAAGATGGATGACATTGCCGAACGGGGGCTGGCGGCCCACTGGAAGTACAAGGAGGGCAAAGAGGGGTCCGAAACGCTCGACAAGTTCGTACACTGGGTACGGGATGTTCTCGAAAACCCGCGCCCTGATGAGGCAAAGGAGTTTGTCAAGGATTTCCAGCTCAATCTTTACCAGGATGAGATCTATGTCTTTACCCCGGACGGGGAACTGCGCACGCTGCCGCAGGGAGCCACCCCGATCGACTTTGCGTTTGATATCCACAGTGAGGTGGGGGAACGTGCGATGGCAGCCAAAATTAACGGCAAAATGGCACCGTTGCGTCAAAAACTGGAGATCGGTGACCAGGTCGAAATCATTACGGGAAACAAGATCAATCTGAATCCCGACTGGATCAACGACGTGGTCACCCACAAGGCCAAATCCAGGATACGCCAATATATCAAGCAAAAAGAGCGCAAGGTCGCCGAAGAGGGCCGAGAACTATGGAAAAAAAGAGCCAGCCGCGGCAATATCGAGATCGACGAGCAGGAGCTGCTGCGGGTGGCTCACAAGCATAAATTCGATTCGACGCAGCAGATGTTCTATGAGGTGGGCCGCGGTACCTTCGATGTCAATGAACTCTTCAACACCGCGAAGCAGTTGACCAGCAAGGGCCGGATCGAAGATGACGAGGATAAACCGGAACAGCGCCCGCTGACCGAAAAAGAGATTCAGGAAACCTACATCAGTGCCGCACGGTCGGTCAGCGACCGCAAGGCCCTGGTTATCAATGGGGAGCTAACCGATGTCAAGTACTCCTACGCCAACTGTTGTAATCCCATTCCCGGTGACGATGTGATCGGGTTCATAAGCCGGGACGGGGATGTCAAAATACACCGTTCCAACTGCAAGAATGTACATCATCTGATTCAGACTGACGGTGAGCGGGTGGTTGACGTATCATGGGCACAGAATATCGACTCCAAATTCCTGGGAGCCGTAAAAATTATCGGCGAAGATCGGGTGGGGCTGGTTAACGACCTTACGGATATCGTTTCCCGATCTCTGAAAACTAATATGAAAAGCATAAATGTGAACAGTGACAGTGGTATGTTTGAAGGGCTGCTGACGGTCTATGTGGATGATATCGATCACCTGGATAAAATTATCTCGAAATTGCTAAAGGTGGAGGGAGTCAAGAGTGCATTCAGATATGAGTAAATTCTAATTTTTCCGGCTAATTTCGTTGTTTTATATTTTTATATCTGCAACAAAAACAATATCATCTCTCCATTTATAAAATCACAAAGTAACTAGGTTGGTAGCAAACGAAAACTTCAAATTACAATTATTTTATGATTACCTATACCAAAAGAGATTTAGTTCGACGCGTGGCTGAAGATATGGATGAACCGATGGTTCAGGCCGAACCATGGGTGGAAGCCGTATTGGTGGCAATACGCGAGACGATGATGAAGGCTGATCCGGAGTGCAGGATAGAACTCAGAGACTTTGGCGTTTTCGAGGTTAAAACAACAAAAGCTAAACCGAAAGCTCGGAACCCTAAGACCAATGAAGTGATTTATGTACCTCCACACCGGAAAACACACTTCAAACCGAGCAAATTAATGAAAAAGTTTCTCAAGCAGCCTCTGGATGAAGAGGAACTGGAAGAAGCTGAGAACGGATAACTTGGCAGAATACGGTCGAATAATTGGCATTGACGTAGGTACGAAACGCACGGGATTGGCCCGAACGGATTTGCTGCGTACGAGTGCCAATCCCATCGGTACCTTCGAAAATTCGCAGGTTTTTGATGTACTTGAAAGCCTGATACGCAACAAAAGTGAACAGGTCATCAAGGTGGTGGTCGGCTGGCCGCTAACCCCCGACGGAAATGAGGGCGATGCCACCGAGCGGGTTGAGAAATTTATTACCCGGCTGCGCGAACGTATCCCCGATATTGAAATAGAAAAAATGGATGAGCGTTATAC
>JAWVZC010000294.1:0-5510 GCA_033722415.1 Balneolaceae bacterium
ATGGTCGATCAGCCACTCGTTTTGATCACTATTCTCCGGCGCCAGTTCCTCGTGCACAAACGCCCGCCGGTCCTCAACCTCATCCCAGGTGATCGATTCGACCATCCAGTCGCGATGCGCACGGATGTCAAATTCGGTGGTGCCGCTGCGGTTGGTAATGTTAACATAGGCCCGTCCCTGGTTGTCGATATCCAGTCCGATAGGATCCGACAGCAATCGCTCTGAGGCCCACAGGCTTACTTCCAATCCCTCGGCCAGTTCCAGGGAAACCTCACTGCGAATGCTGTCTGCTTCCCGGGAGGCGTCCGGATCTGTCAGGGTGTTGATTTCCGGATCGGGTTGTTCGGGAGAACAGCCGAATAAAATTATCATAATGAGCCCCACAAAAAACATGGAAATCCGGGTGTGGGTAGGTAGAAGAATATTTGATTGCGTTATCATGCGCTTCTGTTGGTACGTTGTATTATTGTTCTAAACGGTGTTTTTGGATGATGCAAAAAATTGGGTGTTGTCTTGTTCAATACGGGAATAATTTCCCGGGAAAAGTCAGAGAGAGGAAGTAAGCAAAGATAAAACAATTCCATGTTGATGTTTCATGCAGTATAAAACGGTAACAACCCATCCCTGCTGAGGCACATTCTCCCCGTATGATTATCGACATTTCGTAAAACCCCATATGAGTAACGAATTTTATTCATCAAATGTCAAAAAAAATAATCACACGCTTGTTAAATGAAGTTAACTGGAGGGAGTACTTTATTGAATCAATGGATATCCATAAAAATGATGTAGTGGTTCCTGCTAAGATCTCAGTATGCCCATACCCGTAACTGAAGATTTCCTTGTGTAAATACCCCTTCGGGTTTCTGGAATAATGGATGAAAAGCTGAGGCATCATGAGCAAGGGCAAGGTGTAAAGAAGGAGCGCGCGCGATCGGGGGCATCCGGCAGTTAAGTCAAAACGAGGGCTGAGTGCCAGACCTGATCCTTGAAAATTATATTTTTGTTTCCCCAAAAGGTTTCTTATTAATGCTATTCGGTTGTCGTCACACCACATAGCGTGATGACAGCACTGTTATCATCCAGAAGAACTCCTTAACTGCTGATAATACGAAAGATGGTTGGCTGGAAAAAATTCCGCTCTCATTCATGTTCTCTTTTCAAATTTTTATTTTCAGAGTGTAAAACCATAGTTGCAGGTGTATGAACATAATCTACTCTAACGACACCGCCTCGGGGGTGTCTTCAGTTTCCACCGGTTTTGGTCTGCTAATCCTGATACCGGTTTTGGGAGTCCTTTTGTTGGCAGGATGTGAAACATCCGTCACAACGCGATTTACTCCTCTTTCCCCTGACAGTACCGGCGTTACCTTTTCAAATGACCTGGAGACCACTCCGGAATTCAACATTGTCAATTATCTCTATTTTTATGACGGAGGTGGGGTTTCGATAGGAGATGTCAACAATGACGGGCTGCCCGATATCTATCTGACGGCCAATATGATGAACAACCGGCTCTACCTGAACAAGGGAAATTTCAAATTCGAGGATATTACCGATCGGGCCGGGGTGGGGGGAACAGGCGACTGGACGACCGGCACCGCTATGGCGGATCTCAATGGCGACGGCCTGCTCGATATCTATGTAAACAATGTCAACTACCTGAACAAGGAGGGAAGAAATCAACTATTTATTAATAATGGAGATTCAACCTTTACCGAACGGGCGGAGGCATATGGGCTCGATTTCCAGGGATACTCTAAACATGCCGCTTTTTTGGATTACGACCTGGACGGTGACCTGGACATGTACCTGGTGAATCACGCCATCCACACCGAGTATTCGTTTGTAAGTGCCAAGCAGCGCCCCGAAAAAGATCCCGATGCCGGCGACCGCCTCTATCGAAATGACGGTGACCGTTTTACCGATGTGACCGGGGAGGCGGGAATCTACAGCAGCGTGCTCGGGTATGGCCTGGCGGTTACGGCCAGCGACCTGACCAATAACGGCTGCCCGGATATTTATGTCTCCAATGACTTTCATGAGAATGACTACTTCTACCGCAATAACTGTGACGGTACATTCTCCGAAATTCTGGAGCGGACCACCGGACACACCAGCCGGGCTTCGATGGGCAATGATATTGCCGATATCAATAACGACGGGTATAACGACATTTTTGTATCCGACATGCTGCCGATGACGGAAGCCGGGAAAAAACGGGCCCACAGTTCTGAAACCTACAAGGTGTACACAATCCAGCGCCAGTTCGGGTACCACCCGCAGCTTATGCGCAACACCCTGCAGCTGAACAGGGGGGAGGCCCCGGACGGGCAGCTTCGGTTCTCGGAAGTCGGGCAGTATGCCGGTGTAAGTGCCACCGACTGGAGCTGGGCGCCGCTGCTTTTCGATATGAACAGCGACGGACGAAAGGATCTGTTTGTCACCAACGGCATATACCGGCGTCCAAATAACCTCGATTACCTTCTCTATATCCGCACCGACACCACCGGGCAGAATATGACGCGCGGCACCGGCGTAGGGGATGTCGACGTCATTGAAAAGATGCCACACACCCGGATTCCGAATGTCGGGTTCATAAACAACGGAGATGTTACGTTTACCGACAGGACCGAAAGCCTGGGCTTCGGGGAACCGGGGTATTCGAACGGCGCCGCCTACGGTGACCTCGACAATGACGGTGACCTTGATTTGGTAACCAACAATGTGAATTCAGCGGCCGGCATTCTGCGAAATATGACACGCGAACGCAACCAGGGTAACTTCCTGCAGGTCGATTTCCAGGGAACCCGCGGCAACCGGACCGGCATCGGGAACAAGGTATTGGTATACGATTCCACTTCGGTTCAACAATATGAGTTGTACCCGACCCGCGGTTTTCAGTCGACCGTTGAACACCGCCTGACCATTGGTATAGGCTCTTCCGAGGTAATCGATTCCCTGCGGGTGATTTGGCCCGGCGGTAGCACCCAGGTCTTGTACCAGGTGGAGGCAAACCAGAAACTTATTTTTCGCCGCCGGGATGCTGACGGAACCTATGATTACCGTCGCGGAAAGCCTGCCTACACCGGCACCACTTTCCGAAATGTAACCGACCAGGTGGGCCTCGATTACGAACACCAGGAGGACTCATTCACCGATTACAATGTGCAGCAGCTGGCCCCCTTTATGCTATCCACGGAGGGTCCGCCACTGGCTACCGGCGATGTCAATGCCGACGGGCTGGACGACTTCTTTATCGGCGGTGCCAAACGACAGCCGGGCACGTTTTTTCTGCAGAACCGGGATGGCACCTTCAACCGGGTGGAACACCCCACGTTTGAACGTCACTCCGATTTCGAGGATGTCGGGGCCGAGTTTTTTGATGCCAACGGCGATGGCACGCTGGACCTGTACGTGGTGAGCGGCGGAAACCAGTATCCCTATCAGTCGCAGGCGTTGCGTGACCGTCTCTATTTGAATGATCGCAACCGTAATTTTGTGAATGTCAGCAATGCCATTCCCGCCTTCTTCGACAACGGCTCGGTCGCAAAAGCCGCGGATTACGACGGAGACGGCGACATGGACCTGTTTGTCGGCAGTCGTTCCGTACCGCACAATTACGGCATCTCGCCGGACAGCCACCTGTTTGAGAATAACGGCAAGGGCAAATTTACAGAAGTCACCGATAGCCTCGCACCCGGCCTGCGCCAGCTTGGGATGGTCACGGATGCGCAGTGGGCCGACGTCGACCAGAACGGGGCCCCGGATTTAATTGTCGCCGGGGACTGGATGCCGCTGACCATTTTTATGAATGAGGATGGACGTCTGACGAGGCAATCGGAGCGGATCGGGCTGGCCCATACCGAAGGCTGGTGGAAACACCTGCAGACAGGAGATATTGACGGAGATGGCGATATCGACCTGGTTGCCGGTAATATGGGTACCAATTCTCCCTTATCCGCCTCGGCCCGGGAGCCGGTGGTGATGTATCTCCGCGATTATAATGATGACGGACAGATCGATCCAGTTGTCGGATATACGATTGACGGAAAAGAATACCCGCTGGCCCCGAGAGACGAACTGTTGACCCATCTGAAATTTCTCCGCAAAAAATTCAGCAGTTACGAGCAGTATGCCGGCCAGACGATCCAGGAGGTGTTCGGCAGCAGCCTGACGGAAGGACAGTGGGGTAAAAAAGAGGTAAAAATGCTGGAATCGGTATATGCGGAAAACCGGGGTGACGGTACATTCACGGTGCACCCGCTGCCTCGTGAGTCACAGTGGTTTCCCGTTTTTGCCACCGGTATAAATGATTACAACCGTGACGGTTCCCTTGATATTCTAACCGCAGGTAATTATTACGAAGTGAAACCCACACTAGGCGGGCGGTTTGACGCGGGATTCGGGCTCTTCCTGCCGGGTACCGGAACGGGCAGTTTCAAAGCATCAAGCATGCAGAAGAGCGGCTTTTTCGCAGACGGTGAAACACGTGAAATTGCAGAAATTACCCGGGCTGACGGTCAACCTTTGATTATCGTAGCCAGGAACAACGAACCGCCGCTTTTTTACAGGTATTGACCGGGCGTAAAAAGGAATGATCAGCTCGAGTTTGTGCATGGAATGGCCGAACCACCAATAAGGGTTTGATCTAATTGACGTTGTCAGACAACTACGAACATACCGACCAGGAATTGGCCTGGATCGACAAGATCCGGCAGGGGGATAACGCCGCTTTTGAACGATTGTTCAAACGGTATTACCTGCAGCTGACCCGTTTTTCCTGGCGCTACGTTAACTCCCGGGCGGTCGCCGAGGAACTGGTGCAGGAGACCTTCTCGGAAATCTGGGAAGAACGGGAAACCATAAATATCGATCGGTCGGTGCGTTCATGGCTCTACAAGGCGGTTAAAAATCGGTCACTGAACTACATAAAGCATCAAAAGGTCCAGCAAAAATATGACAGCCGCTGGATGGAGCGCAAGGAAGCGGATTCGACCTTCGACTTTGAAGAGAAGGAACACATAGAACGGATTCGCCGGCAGGTTAAAATAGCGATAGAGGAACTGCCGGAACGAAGCAGGATGACTTATAAACTGCACCGTTATGACGGGCTGACGTATCGTGAAATTGCCGACGTCATGGACGTATCGGTAAAAACCGTAGAGTCACAAATGAGCCGAACTCTCCGGAAGTTGCGAGACCGGCTCTCCCACCTGCTGCCCCTGCTGGTAACCGCAGTGATGGCCGCCTTCGGCCAGTAGCCCTGTTTCTTCGAGCGGTATCTCCTCATTTTTTTCAAAAAATTCCGGGTCCCATTCAGAGAAGTCCCGAACCCATTTAACCCGAACCCATTTAAACCGTGTATTTCAGGCCACAAGCCAGCCGTTTGTTCCGGCTGATCTGCATCTCGCACACAGTACAAAGTTACATATCTGAAACGCATTTTGGGATTTATTAATGAACGTTAGCTCGGGATAAGAAGTATTGGGCATACCGCTTTTATCGTC
>JAWVZC010000295.1:0-5503 GCA_033722415.1 Balneolaceae bacterium
GCCCAATCAGCATCATACCAGTTGGTGGCGTCAATGGTGAGCGTGCTAAACGCGGCATCCCCCATCTTGCGGCGTACGGCCGGTCCCACTACAAACGGCCCGATGCCCAGGGCCAGCTCGCTCAGCTTCACATCAGCCGACCGGTGGGCCAGGGTGTGATCCGCCGCCGCAGCAATACCCACACCACCGCCCACGGATTTGCCCTGGATGCGCGCGATGATCAGTTTCGGGCAGGTGCGCATGGCGTTGATGACAAGGGCAAAGCCCATGAAAAAGCGCTTGCCTTCCTCATAGCTGGAGATCCCCATCAGTTCGTCAAACGAAGCCCCGGCACAGAAGGCACCGTCACCCCCGCTCTGAATCACAATAACGTTGATCTCCTTTTTCTGGCCCTGCTCTTCAATTGTTTCGGCCAGTCCCCGCAGCATACGTCCCGGCAGGGAGTTGCCCTTGGGATGATGAAAAGTGATGGTTGCGATGTGATCTTTGAATTTCGCGGAGATGGTGCCGGAATCGGGCATGTTCTTTTTAAGGATTAAGAGTTTGAAATTTGATCTAGATTGTTTTTGATGACGGGGATTCTGAATCCTGAATCCTGAATCCTGAATTCTGAATCCTTAGTTTTCAATAATCAACCAATAAGAAATCTCGGAGACTATAACACCCTAAGAGCTCAAAACTGCCTTTCTGTACGATTCGATCATCTTGCTTACTGTTTGTAGACGTTTATCAAGATCTTCATGAGTACCGTAATTGAGATCTTGGGCCAGAATGATGTAATAGCGGCATTCCTCCAGTGAACCTTGTGCGATGTTCATATACCGTGCTTTGTCTTTCCGACCTCTTTTTTTGAATCCTTCCGCTATATTGGCTGCTATCGAAACAGCGGCTCGTCTGAATTGAGAAGTGAGTCCATACAGCTCCGATTCGGGAAAAGATTCGGTGTACTGATACACTTCCAAAACAAACGCATGCGCCTTCTGCCAAACTACCAAATCCTGGAATGTTTTTGCAGGTTTTCTCATAATGATCTCTATGTATAACGGGTTTTGTCTGATTTTGGATTCAGAATGTTGAATACCGAATTCTAAATTCCTTTCCCTAAGAGATCGTAATGAGTGCAGATCCTTACAAAATTAATCGATATCCATATCCAGCCTGTTTTTGCGCTTGACCAGTGTCAGGATCGTGTAGTCGGCCACCAGGGTATCCTCCTGGTTGGTGACTTCCACATCCCAGAATACGATGCCGAACGGGTACTTGTCTTTCGCCTTTTTCTGGCGCACTTTCTTGGCCTTGACAATCAGCTTGGCCCGGATCGTATCGCCCGGGGCCACAGGTTCTACGAAACGGAGATTCTCCAGACCGTAGTTAAGCAGCACCGGACCCGGTTTGGGGTCCACAAACATACCAGCCGCGGCAGAGAGTACAAAATAGCCGTGAGCAACGCGTTGCTCGAACAGGGAATCTTTGGCGGCGATCTCGTCAAAATGGGCGTAGAAATGATCGCCGCTGACCGCCCCGAAATTAGTGATATCCGCCTCGGTGACGGTTCGCCGGTGCGTGGTGAGGGATTCGCCCACCTGCAGATCCTCAAAATATTTCCGGAACGGGTGGGTGTCGGCCTCCTCGGTTTCGGCGCCCTTGATATACTGGTTGGTAACCTGTGTTAGCGTGGTGGGCGATCCCTGCAGGGCTGTCCGCTGCATGTAGTGAAGCACAGCACGTGCCCCGCCCAGCTCTTCGCCGCCACCCGCATGACCGGGTCCGCCGTGCACCATATGCGGCATCGGGGAGCCGTGTCCGGTCGATTCGTCCGCACAATCCCGGTTCACCACCATAAACCGTCCGTGGTAGGGGGCGCACCCGAGGGTGATCTCTTTGGCAATTTCGTCATCAGCGGTAAACAGCGAGCCTACCAGCGATCCGTCCGCCTTGTTGGCCAATTCGATTGCTTCACCGGTATCTTCGTACGGCATCACGGTGGTCATCGGTCCGAATGCCTCCACCTTGTGGACTTCGTCCACTTCCAGCGGCTTGTGGCACAGCAGCAGGTGAGGTGTTGCGAATGCTCCCTTGTTTGACCCGTTCCCGGTTTTGTAAACCGATTCGGTGCTCTGCAGCAGCTGCTGAATTTGGGAGCTGAACCGGTCCGCCTGCTCCGTGCCGGCCAGCGGCCCCATCACTTTTTCCTTCTCCCCGGGCTTTCCGGTTTTTACCGAAGCGAGTCGTTCTTTTAATGCCAGGATCACCTGCTGCACGCGCTCTTTTGGGACAATCGTGCGGCGGATGGCGGTACATTTTTGCCCGGCTTTGACCGTCATCTCCTCCGCCACCTCGTCAATGAACAGGTCGAACTCCGGCATGTCGGGGGTTACGTCCGGACCCAGTATGGAGGCGTTGAGGGAGTCGGCCTCCAGGTTGAAGCGCACGTTGTTGGCGAGGATATTGGGGTGGGATTTCAGTTTCCTGCCGGTCTCCGCCGACCCGGTAAAGGCTATGGAATCCTGGCTGGTAAGATGATCAAGCAGTTCGCCGGGCTTGTCGGCAGCGATATATTGAATCGCCCCAACCGGCAGCAGCCCCGATGCCACCATATCCCGGAAAACGGAGTGCGCCAGGTAGGAGCCGGTCGGGGCCGGCTTGATGATGGCGGGCAGCCCGGCGATGATCATCGGGGCGAGTTTTTCGAGCATCCCCCAGACCGGGAAGTTAAATGCGTTGATCTGAACGCCGACGCCGTGTCGCGGCACGCAGATATGCTGGCCCACGAACGTACCGCCGCGCGAGAGCCGCTCCATGCCACCCTCAACGTGGTAGGGAGCATCCGAAAGTTCGATTCGCGCCTTGCTCGAAAGCGTAAACATCGACCCGATACCGCCTTCGATATCGATCCAGGAGTCCTGCCGGGTGGCCCCCGTGTGAGACGAAAGGTCGTAATATTTCTCCTTGCGCTCGATCAGGTACTTGGCGAGAAATTTGATTTTAAAAGCCCGCTCGTGAATCGACATGGCGCGCAGTTTGGGTCCGCCCACCCGGCGGGCATACTCACAGGCACCCTTGTAGTCGAGGTCCGCTTCCACCATCCGGGCAACCGGTTCACCGCTGACAGCACTGATGAGATCTTTTTCGGCGCCTTCTTCAATCCATTTCCCTTTGATATAGCTTGTCACCTTCATAATGGTTCAATCTTTTTAATTGATGAATTCAGAATTCAGAATTTAGAATTCAGAAGTCCCGGCATCCTTTCTTTCCTTCCAGGTTTCATACTTCTTTGACTGGCTGGTTCGGTCTTCGGGTTCTTCCCGCAATGGTTTGCATTGTTTAAGTGTCTTATGCAGCTCGCCCGGCAGCTGCTGGTACAACTTTGTTCCCTCCGTTTTCCACCGGATCATCTCATCCGTGACATCCTTGATTATTTCAGCGGGATTGCCGACCAGCAGCTTGCGCGGCGGAATCTGCATCCCTTCTTTCACGAAAGCCAGTGCCCCGACGATACACTCTTCGCCGAGTTCCACGTTATCCATCACTACTGCATTCATGCCCACCAGGCAGTTTCGCCCGATGTGGGCCCCGTGAATTACCGCTCCATGCCCGATATGTACGCTCTCCTCCAGCACCACCGTGACACCCGGAAACATGTGGATGGTGCAGTTCTCCTGCACGTTGCAGCCCTCCTTGATTACGATCTTGCCCCAGTCACCCCGAATGGCCGCACCGGGAGCGATATACACATCTTTTCCGATTACCACGTTGCCGGTCACGGCTGCCTGCGGGTGCACAAAGGCCCGTTTGTGGACTACAGGTTTATAGTTTTGGAATTGGTAGATGGCCATTCTATTAGTATGATTACGGTTTTAAAAGTGGGAAAATCGCAAAAGGAAAACAGTTGCAAATGCACATTGGCAAATAGGCACAAAGGGGCAGGGTGATGAAGTGGCATAAGGGTTTCATTTATTTGATAGCTTCCGAATTAGACTGGTTAGCATTCTTTCAATTTCTCTGGTTTCCTCGTAAATGTTCTTAAATTTTTTCGGGTTTATTAGATTTAAATCTGACGATAGTTCAAGTAGTGTTTGTGATTCATAAAGGGAACCACACGCTATATTTAGAAATCGTATATAATCTCCCGTTGTATTTCGACCATATCCTTCTGCTATGTAACTGGGAATTGAAACAGAAGCCCTCCTTATTTGAGAAGTCATACCAAATTTTTCTTCATCTGGAAAATTTTTTGTCAAACCATAAACTTCTTTGACCAAGTCCATTGATTTTTGCCAAACTATTAAATCCCGATACGTCTAAATGCTCATAATTGCCTCCTAAATTGTTAGGGTTGAATATTATTCCCTTTGTCTCTCTGTGCCAATTTATCTTTGTGCCTTTGATTTTTATGCTTGCTCAAGGATCACCGCCATGCCCTGGCCGACACCGACACAGAGCGTGCAGAGTGCAAACTGCTTTTCCTGCTCGTGGAGTTCTATAGCGGCGGTTTGCAGCAGGCGGGCGCCCGACATGCCGAGGGGATGTCCCAGGGCGATGGCCCCGCCGTTGGGATTGACCCGGTCATCCTGATCGTCAATCTCCAGTTCCCGCAATACGGCCAGATTCTGGGCCGCAAATGCCTCGTTTAGCTCAATAACATCCATCTCGGCGAGCGTTAGTCCGGTTCGTTCCATTACTTTTCTGGTGGCCCCGACCGGTCCCATACCCATGATGCGCGGTTCCACGCCTAAGACGGCCGATCCCACAATCCTGGCCATGGGGTCGAGATCGAATTCGTTAATGGCTTGCTCACCGGCTACAAGCATGGCACAGGAACCGTCGTTGATGCCGCTGGCGTTGCCGGCTGTGACGGTGCCCTGTTTCCTGAATGCGGGTTTGAGGGTGGCCAGTACCTCTGGTGTGGTGTCGGGACGGATATATTCATCCTGGTTAAACAGAAGCGGTTCACTCTTTCGCCTGGGAATTTCGACGGGCATGATCTCCCGGGCAAGGCGGCCGTTTTCAGTGGCCCGAGCCGCCTTTTGCTGCGACCATGCTGCAAATTCATCTTGGTCTTCCCGGCTCACCCCGTACTCTTCGACAATATTCTCCGCGGTTTCTCCCATCGCCTCACTGCCGTACTGACGCTCCATATCGGGATTGACGAAGCGCCAGCCAAAGGTAGTATCGTGCATTTCCGTGGTTCCGGAGTAGGGGGCTTCTCCTTTTCCAAGAATGATCGGGCCGCGGGTCATATGCTCCATACCGCCGGTGATGAACAGGTCGCCTTCCCCCACCTTAATGGCACGGTATGCATGCACGGCACTGCTCATCCCGGATGCACAAAGCCGATTCACCGTTTCCCCGGGAACCGAAACCGGTAGTCCCGCCAGCAAGGCTGCCATACGCGCTACATTGCGATTGTCCTCGCCGGCCTGGTTGGCACAGCCGTAGGCGACGTCGTCGATCGCGGCGGGATCCAGCGCCG
The DNA here is from genome assembly GCA_033722415.1 of Balneolaceae bacterium. GTDB lineage: Bacteria > Bacteroidota > Rhodothermia > Balneolales > Balneolaceae > JAMQKA01. The sequence continues at coordinate 5,474 of JAWVZC010000295.1, forward strand.
GGTGGCGCTCCAGCAGGGCGGCCATCGGAA
>JAWVZC010000296.1:0-5471 GCA_033722415.1 Balneolaceae bacterium
GCCAGTTGCCGCGCCGCCTCGGCTTTTTGTACTGCCGTGGTGGCATTGCGCAGTTGACCCAGGATAAACGGCACCGGCTTGTATTCCTCCAGCCGCAGGTTCTGCACCACCGTCTCGTCAATCACAACAAAAGAGACCAGGGGATCGAGATTCAGCATTATCTTGTCATCGGCACCGGTAAACGTCACCTGCATCGTATCTGCCTGCTGACCGGTATATTCGATAACCGGAAGGCTAACGAGTTCTGTAACAACCGAGTCAAGAGCCTGGAAATGCAGAACCAATTCTCCTTTGGTCTCATCATACTGGTAGTCAACGCGGTAGACCAGGGAGTCACCTGCAGTAACAGGACCGGTATCGGGACCGGAAGGCAGGGCAAGCTGCGGAGGCTGAAACCACGGCTGGCCGCTCTCCTCGTACCACTGCTCGGCAAAATCATTCCACCCGCTTACGGAACCACCCTCCGCTAATCCCGGGAGCAGCTGCTCCTCTATTACCGTTTTCCACGTTGAGTCTTCCCAGTTGGGATAAAACTGCTGCCAGTCGTTCCAGTGCTTCACGCTGAACGCGTGATACGGGTTCACGGATACCACCGGGTTGTCAACATCGCTTAACAGGGATTCAGATCCGGACCTGAGCCGATGGTTCAGTGCCACCTGGTGCATGATGATGGCCTCGGCATCCGACCACTGTTCTTCGCGCTGCATCACTCCCACCCACTGGCTGTAGACCCCTCGTTGCAGTTGTGCAGTAAGATCTCCCCTGTTTCCGAACAGATAGGTTATACCCGCATTGTAGGATTTGGTCTCCCAGCGATGGTAATCCAGCAGGAGCACCTGAAACGTTTCAAACGGATATTCCACCCCCAGCCTGCGTTCGGCCTGCTCCAGCAGACGGTAGGCCTGCTCCAGCAGTTTTTTTCCCGACTGCCGCATCATATCCGGCGGACCCAGCACCTGAATCTGCTTTATACCGAATGAGGTCTCCATACGCTGGAAAGGTCCAACCGCAAACCAGAGCATATTTGCCGGGACCGGGCGGTCACTCCGGAACCGTACGTTCTTCTGTTCTACCGATGAGACCTCCTCGGAGACGATTTTTCCGGGTGCAGCAGCCGTCATATTGCCGGGTATGGTCAATGTTATATCAGTGTTGAATGTTACCCTTGGATGGTCGACCGTCGGCAGCCAGTGGCGGTTACTCAGCGGCAGGGATGAGCTCCAGGCAGTGCTTTCCCCTTCAAAGTGCACCCCGAATATCGGTGAAGTTTCATACAGGATATCAACGGCAAACCGGTCTCCCCGGCGAACCGGACCCGCGAACGCAACAAACAGGGAATCGTTGCGCAGGCGATATGAAGCTTCGGCACCGTCAACTTTTACATTTCGTATTTCCATGTGAGCCGCATCCAGCACCAGGGAGTCTACGCCCCCAATATTAGCCGCTACCTGATAGGTGGCTTGCCCCTCCAGCAATTGCTCCTCCGGATCTACATTCAGCTCGAGCGTGAGCCGGCTGAATGTAAAGTCAAGTTCGGGATATCGGTCGTAATCAAACCTGGGTGACTGGCTTCTGGCATCCGGCAACAGAAGCAGAACCAGCAGAGAGCATAATAAGAAAATCTTTATCGTGATACCCGTGCGCATAACTATTATGTTGAATATTTCTTAAAAATATCGATCACTGACGGCAACAGATCCCTGCTGCAGGAAAGCCCGTTGCCGGTTTCAATGGTTTCCCGTCCTTCCGTATCGCAGAAAACACCGCCGGCCTCTCGCATAACGGTAATCAACGGCGCGGCGTCCCAGATATTCAGTATCGGGTCAAACATCAGGTCTGCACGGCCGGTTGCCACCAGCATATGTCCGTAGGCGTCGCCCCAGGTTCGGTGAACGCGTGTCGCGGTGAGAAGTTCCCGAAACGGCTCTGCGTATCCCGCTTTTTCCGGTGTTGTAACATCGGTGGAAAGGAAACTGCTCTCCGATAGCGCATCCCTGGTTCGTACCGAGCAACGCTCCCCGTTCAGGCGGGTTCCCCTGCCCTCCGCCGCATCACATAACTGGTCAAGTGCCGGTGCGTAGATAATACCCACTTTGGGTTGGTCGCGGTATAATACCCCGATCAATGTCGTATAAAATGGAACTCCGTGAATGAACGACTGCGTGCCGTCGATTGGGTCAAGAATCCACTGTAGATCACTCACTTCATTAGAAACACCGTATTCTTCACCAACTATTCCGTGCCCCGGAAACCGTTCCTCGATCTCGGATCGCATCTTCTGTTCCGCCTCCCGGTCGGCTGCGGTTACCGGGGAATCATCATCCTTGAACTCCACCTCAACCGATTGTTGAAAGAATTTCAGCGTATGCCGGCCCCCGGTTCGTGCAATCTCGATCGCCGCTTCGTGAATATTTTCAAGATCAAATTTCATCTGTGCAAAATGAATTTCAGTGGTTATTTTCAGCATGCCAAATATAGGGCTCAGAACTTAGAAGTCAGAATTCAGAATAACCAGTATGACCGAATCAGAAATTTATCGTTCCATCGCCTCCGAAATCAGCCTGAAGCCGAAGCAGATCGAAACTGTTGCCAAATTCCTGGATGACGGTGCCACGGTACCGTTTCTTGCCCGTTATCGCAAGGAGGCTACCGGCGGACTGGATGAGGAGCAGATACGCCTGGTAAGGGACAAACTCGATTTTTTCCGAACGCTCGAAGACCGAAAACGGACGATTTTAAAAACAATTGACGAACAGGACAAGCTCACGGATGAACTCAAAGAAAAAATAACGGCCTGTACCGATCTACAGACCCTGGAGGATCTCTACCTGCCGTATAAACCCAAACGTAAAACGCGGGGCGATATGGCAAAAGAGAAAGGGCTGGAACCGCTGGCCGAACTTATCTGGGCCCAGGAGATCGAAGAAGGCGACCCGATGACTTATGCCGAAAAGTATGTGGATGAAGAGAACGAGGTTGCAACCGCCGGGGAGGCGATGGACGGGGCACTGGATATCGTTTCCGAGTGGATCAACGAGTCTCCCGAAGTGCGCGACAAACTGCGTGCTATTTTCAGGGAACACGCCGTTCTGAAAACCGAAAAACACCCCGATGTGGATGGGCGCACCAATTTTGAAGACTACTACGATTTCTCACAAAAAGTAAAATACCTGAAACCATACCAAGTCCTCGCTATCAACCGGGGCCAGCGTGAAAATGTGCTTTTTGTCAATGTCGAACTTTGGGACGAGGTAACCCTCGAAAACCTGGATGACCTGGTGATCAAAAACGAGATGAGTATCTTTGTACCCCACATCCAGGATGCGGTGGAAGATGCCTATAAACGGCTGCTCTTTCCCTCGCTTGAGCGGGAGCTGCGCAGTGAACTGACGGAGAAAGCCGATCAGCATGCCATTGAAACCTTTGCGACCAACCTCTCCAACCTGCTGATGCAGCCGCCACTCGATCACAAGGTGGTCATGGGCATCGACCCCGCCTACCGGTCTGGCTGTAAGGTGGCCGTTGTTGACGAAACCGGCAAGTACCTGGAGGGCACGACCACCTATCCCACTCCTCCCCAAAACAAGGTGGCGGAAGCCGAAGAGGTATTTTCCGAATATATCCAAAAATACAACGTCAACCTGATTGCGATCGGCAACGGGACGGCCAGTCGCGAGACGGAACAGATCGTGGCGAACTTTATACAGAAGCGAAAAGAGAAACACCCGGAGGAGGAACTGAACTACCTGATCGTTAACGAAGCCGGGGCTTCGGTCTACTCGGCCTCCAAAGTGGCCGCCAACGAGTTTCCCGACCTGGAAGCCGCCCAGCGCGGCAACATCTCCATTGCCCGGCGCGTGCAGGACCCGCTGGCGGAACTCGTTAAAATTGATCCGAAATCGATCGGGGTGGGACTCTACCAGCATGACGTCAACCAGACGCAGCTGGAACAGTCGCTCGACGACGTGGTGGAGAGCTGCGTAAACCAGGTGGGTGTCAACCTGAATACCGCCAGCGCACCGCTGCTCTCCCACATCTCGGGGCTGACGTCGAGGGTGGCGAAAAATATTGTGAAGGAACGGGAGAAGAAAGGCATCTTCACCAGCCGCGAAGAGATCAGGCAGGTCAGCGGTGTGGGGGACTTTCGGTTTCAGCAGGCGGCGGGCTTTCTGCGCATTCCCGAATCCGGCAACCCGCTCGACAACACGGCCATACACCCGGAAAGCTACGAGGCCGCGGAAACGTTGTGTAATCTTTTCAATATTGATCTTACCCGGCTGCACGAACAACAGGAGACGATCGGCAAAAAATTTGAAGATATCGACAAAGAGAAGGTGGGCGAACAGGTCGGTGTGGGGGTTCCGACCCTGGAGCTGATCATTGAGAACCTTCAAAAGCCGGGGCGCGACCCGCGCGAGTCGCTGCCCAAGCCGGTACTCCGAGATGATGTGATGAAGATGGAAGACCTGAGTGTCGGTCAATCACTGCAGGGCACGGTGCGGAATGTCGTGGATTTCGGGGCATTTGTGGATATCGGGGTGAAACAGGACGGGCTTCTGCACGTTTCAAAGATGGCGGAACACAAGGTAGATGATCCGCACGATATCGTGGCGGTCGGGGACATCCTGGATCTCAAAATCATTTCCCTGGACCTGGAACGCGGCCGGATCGGGCTCTCGCTGGTGGACTAGCCCGGATTGAAGTTCTGAGGTATCGGGCAGGCCAAAAATACAGCCGAATACAAATGTGATTCCCCGCATGCCGTTGTCAGCGGGGGTAATTACCTGAAAATGTCCAGATCCCAGGTAGTATATCCGGTTCGGAGGTATTGGTTTATCAGTTTTAAATCGATCCGTAATAATTATATGATTCCTGGATCTTACTGGTTATTTTAACCGCTCACGTTACGAATGCGCTATTAAATCAGATATTACGATGACAGAGTCTCAAATACCGGAAATTACTGAGGAATATTTTTTCAATGTCTTCAATCGACTCCCCGTGGTTCTCGAACGCGCCGAGGGAACCCGAGTGTGGGACGAAAACGGCAAAGAGTATATCGATTTCCTGGCCGGCATTGCCGTTACCAGCCTTGGCCACAACCACCCCAGTGTGGTACATGCTATCAAGGAACAGTCGGAAAAGATAATGCACGCCTCCAACCTGTTCTATTACAAGCCGCAGGCTGAGCTGATAAAAAAGATGTCGGAGGTCTTCGGCATGGACAAGATTTTTCTTTGCAACAGCGGGGCCGAGGCGGTGGAAGGTTCTGTAAAACTGGCCCGCCGGTACGCTGCGAAAAATGGGAAAGATGGCCCCATTATCACCATGGAAAACGGCTTTCACGGACGAACCATCGCCACCATCTCGATGGGGATGAAAAAATACCAGGAAGGATTCGACCCGATGCTGGCGGGGTTCAGGGAAATCCCCTTAAATGACATTACGGCCCTGGAGGAGGCGTTTGATGA
>JAWVZC010000297.1:0-5461 GCA_033722415.1 Balneolaceae bacterium
ACGGGAAATTATTGATACGGGAGATAAGCGCCGATTTGCCCTCAGCGATGATGGCCGCTATATCCGCGCCGGGTACGGCCACTCGATCGATGTTGAACTCGGCCTGGAGCCCCGGCAGCCGCCCGAGCAGCTGTATCACGGAACGGCGCGGAGAAACCTGGAATCGATACGTCGCGACGGCCTGCGCCCCGGTGGCCGCACCATGGTGCACCTGTCGTCAAACCGCGAGGATGCCGCAGCGGTGGGAAGCCGCCATGGTAAGCCGCGCGTCTTGCGGATCCGGGCGCTGAAGCTCTACGGGGAAGGCCAGCCTCTCTACCAGTCGGACAGCGAGCCGGATATTTGGCTGACCGAACATGTGCCCCCCGGTTATATCGAAACGGATGAATAGGCTGTAATCGGTACATTCGCCGTCGCTATTGCGATCCGGCCGAATCCTTCTGAATTCGGTCCCGGTTCAATATATTATTGCTCCTGTCTATGTCTGGGAACACCCCGTCGGGATCCAGTTCAACCCGGTCGACCGGTTCCGACGTATCCATTTTCACCGTCCATGAGTTCCCGCGCTGCCAGACCTGCACCGGAAGATTCACCATCCGGCTGTTCCCGGTCGCCATCCTCACTTTCATAATCACGGGCATCACCAGCTTGTTCTTGTTGCTGATGGTAACCAAGGCGCCATTGGCGGGGTCGCCCTCGACATAGCTGACCGATTCTACGGCCTGGTCGAGAGTCCAGATCTCTTTAAACCATCCTCTCCAGAACCAGTCCAGTTCGTGGCCGGTAACATTCTCCATGGTGTTGAAGAAATCGTTGGGCGTGGGATGCTTGTAGGCCCACCGGTCGATATATTCGCGAAATGCCTCGTCAAACAACTCCGGCCCGATGATGGTTTCCCGAAGCATTCGCAGGCCGATGGCCGGCTTGTAGTATGCGACCTCGCCCAGATTGCCCTGCTGTACCTGGTCGGGCAGCGTCATGATCGCTTCATGGTTTTCGCTGTTCATCCAGTCGGTTATGCCCCGGACGTCGGTACGGGAGGGTTCATATTCCCCGTTGTTGAAATCGATGGTGCTGTAGCCCTGGATAAAGGTAGTCAGCCCTTCATCCATCCAGGCATATTTACGTTCGTTGGAGCCGACGATCATGGGAAACCAGGTGTGGGCGAACTCATGGTTGGTTACGCCCCACAGGCTACTTCCGGTCGCTTTCCAGCTGCAAAAAACGATGCTTGGATACTCCATCCCACCCACGATGCCGGCCACATTAATCGCAACCGGGTAGGGATAGGGATACCACCGTTTCGAAAGGCTTTCAACCGATCCCTTCACATATTCTGTGGAGCGGCCCCATGCGTTCTCACCGGCACTCTCGATCGGGTAGACCGACATGGCCAGCGCGTGTTCTTCGCCGGGCAGGTTGATGCGGGCGGCATCCCATATGAATGCCCTGGAGGCGGCCCACGCCACATCCCGGGCATTTTTAATCCGGTAGCGCCATGTCAGCAACCCGTTCTGTCCGGGGCGGGCCGCGGGAGTTCCGACCTCTTCTTTGTTTACGATGTACACCCGTTCTTCGCTTTCCTCGGCATGGCTCCAGCGCTTCAGCTGCTCGTCTGTCAACACTTCCTCCCGGTTCAACAGCTCGCCGGAGGCCACCACCGTAAATTCGGCCGGGGCGGTGATCATGACATCAAAAGAGCCGTACTCCAGGTAAAACTCGCCGGTGCCCAGATAGGGCCGGACATTCCAACCCGCCAAATCGTCGTAAACCGCCATACGCGGATACCACTGGGCAATTTCATAGATCCATCCGTTCCTGGTGTTAACCCGGCCCATCCTGTCCGAACCGTACCGGGGTATCTTGAAACGATAATCGATGGTCACCGTCAGCGAACCGCCCCCTGCCGATAGGGCCTCTTTAAGATTAAGTTTCAGGTTGGTATCCACCTTGTGCCGCTCGGGCCGGTATGTCGTCCCGTTGTGGGCTACCTCAATGCTCCGTATGTCAAAGCCGCCGTCAAAATTCCGGTTCCCGAAACGGGATCCCCCGTAAGGCGTCAGCTTTGCTCCCCACGAATTCTGTGCAAAAAGATCCTGATCCAGCTGTATCCAGAGCTGTTCCAGGCTTTCGGGGCTGTTATTGGTATAGGAGATGAGAACCGTCGATTCAACAGTGTGGCTCTCCGGGTGCAGCCGTACCTCTAGAGAGTAATCGGCCCGGTTTTGCCAGTACTCCGGCCCCGGATCGCCGCTTGCGCTTCGGTACTGGTCACCGTCGCCGGTATCGAAAGGTAAAAATGCTTCCTGAACAATCGAATTCGACTGGTTTTGCTGGGCCACCGCCGTCGCGGCAAACATTCCAAGTACCAGCGGCAGCAATAGCCAACTCTTCCTGAATTTCATTATCTGTTACCCCACGTGATTTGCGGTTAGCGTTTTTCAATCTACCATTTGAATCTGCGTCTCGCCTAAGCAACGCAATAAAAACTGCAGATCTACCTGAAACATTCCGGCCTGCCGGCCACCGGCCCTGCTGACTTGCCCGGTGGGGGACGGTTGCGCGCCGGCAGGTTCCTCAAGCCAACTTCGCGGGAAAGGTAATTACAAACCGCGTGCCGTTGTCCTGCTCGATGTTCAGCTCGCCATCGATCTGATTGGCCAGCGTTTCGACCAGGAAGAATCCCAGTCCCTTACCCTCTTCATAATCCCTTCGGACCTGTTCCTCATCCAGACCGATACCGTCGTCTGCCACTTCCAGCCTGAATTCGCCGTTCTCCTGGAAAAACCGCACGGTGATCTTCCCCTTCTCCCGCCCCTCAAACGCGTACTTGTAGGCATTGGTAAGCAGTTCATTGATAATGAGCGCACAGGGTATGGCACTGTTCATGTCGAGCTGAATCTTTCCGGTTTCAACCTCAGTCGTGATATCCTTTTGGCCGGTATCGAGATTTTCCGCTATGTAATTGATCAGCCGGCGGATATACTGGTCCGGATCGATGCGCGAAAAGGAGCGGTTCTCATAGAGCATCTCGTGAATCATGGCCATCGAGTGGATGCGGTTCTGGCTTTGCTGAAGCAGGGTGCGGGCGCTTTCGTCGTCGGTATTTTCGGCCTGCATGTAGAGCAGTCCCGAGACGACCGCCAGGTTGTTTTTGACCCGGTGGTGAATTTCACCTAGCAGCACCACCTTTTCCTTGAGCGATGCCTTGATCTGCTCCTCTCTGCGCATCCGGTCGGTAATGTCGCGGACGATGCCCCTAAATCCGACCCGCTCTCCATCCGAGGTTTTGATCAGCGATATGGAGGCCTCTACAACCCGGCGTTCGCCCTCCTTGGTCATCACTTCCCACTGAAATCCTTTTTCCGATATCCCCGTCTCGTAAACCCGGTTAAAGGCGCTGAATACCTCTTTGGCATTTTCCTCATCCATATACTCTCGGTTATTCATGCCCATCATCTCATCGGCCGAATATCCCAGAATCTCCGTCAGCGATTCGTTAAAGAAAGTGAAATTACCCGCCAGGTCGGTCTCAAAGTAGCCATCTTCAATATTTTCGATGATCTCCCGATACCGCTCTTCGCTTTGGCGAAGCTTCTCCTCCACTTGTTTGATATCGGTAATGTCGTTGACCACCCCGTCGATGAAGAGCTGGCCGTCGGTTTTCACGAGGATACTGTTCTCCAGTCCCCAGAACTCGGACCCGTCTTTTCGGCGGAAACGGACCTCCTCGTTTTTAATATGCCCGTCGCGCTCCAGTTTATTTATCAGCTCCTCCCTTTTTTCCTCATTGGCATAGTACTGTTCCGGTGAGGCCGCCAGCGCCTCTCCCTTCGTATCGTATCCGAAGATATCGACAAACGCATCGTTGACATAGATTAGCCCCTCTTCAGGGGTGCTTCGGAGGATGCCCTCTTCCACGTTGGCATTGATGGAGCGGAGAAGCTGCCCGAGACGATCCATCTTCTCCTTCGCGGCACGCTGCTCGGTCACGTCCATGAAGCTCCACACCCGACCGGTAATTTCGTCGCCCATCCGCTGCGGCAGGGAGTAGCGTTCAAAAATGCGTCCATCCTTAAACCTAAGGATATCCTGCGAGGTGGCGGAAGGCCGGTTGTAGAGCTCTTTTACCCGATTCAGAAACTCCTCGGGATGCTCCAGCTGGTCGAGCACGTAGCCAAGCAGTTTTTCATCTTCTCCGGTATCGGCGATGCTTTCCGGTATCTCCCACATCTCCAGGAATCTCTTGTTATAGGTAACCACTTTCCCGTCGAGGTCGATAACCAGTATTCCATTTGCGGTCGCATCGAGTGTGGCTTGCAGCAGCGATATCAAATGACGGAGTTCCGGCGAATCCTCGTCGGTTGAGATATTTTCAACGGACTTCGATGCCGTCTGCTCAGCAGGAAACAGTTGATGGGCCTTGCGCTCCAGATGGGCTATCCACTCCCGGATCCGGGATTCCGCAACATCGTACTCCCTTGCCAGTTCTTCCGGCGATGCTGCCTTTGAAATTGCCTTCAGTGCGGCCTTCGCCTTGGTTTTACTGTTGGGTTCACTGTTCTTCATATCCGAAAAACTTTAGGATGCCATCCACAAAGTGATCCTTTTGGTTACAGTTTCGCTAAAATTTTGCGTCTCTTCAATTCGTATATTAAACCCGCGGCTATGCCGTTTAGCGTGTATTTCTGCAGAACATACTGATGGGCGTTGATCCCTTGTACCGATTCCATTCAATAATGTAATGAAAGTTTTTATGAGCAGCGTAATAGAAACATATAAATTGGGATCCATCAGGGTTACCATCACCGAATCGGATCATCCTAAAAAACTGCATGTGGAGTGCAACGACGGCAATTATCACTCTGCGTTCACTATCCGAAAATACGAATACGAAAACTATAAACGCCATATGAACCAGCGCATCAAGGATGCGTTTAAGGAGCAGTATGGTGAAAATTCCTGAACAGGCAACTACTCTCTATCTGGAATTAATAGATACCGCCCGACCGGACCTTTTGCTAAAATGAAACGCCGAAATGGGGATCCACCTACCTCAGCCGGTGTCGGGCGGTGGACAACAGGGCATGACTGTGCGACCGGATGCACGCAGTTTGGAGGGCGGTAATGGCAATGGCTATGGAGTTGCGACGCAGCGCCGCCCGGTCCCGCGACTATTCATTGCATGCAGGATTCATTCAAAATCGTACGCGCCGGTTTGCGCCATATGCATCAGCCGCTCCACCCGGTCGGAGGTATCGGGATGAGTCGAAAATAGGCTCATAAACCGTCCGCCGCTGAATGGATTAACGGGAAACATGTGGGAGGTGGAGCGCATGGCTGTTTCCGAGACCCGCATCGGCACCTGCTCAACGGCTTTTTCGATACGCTGCAGCGCGGCGGCCAGGCTTTGGGGTTGGCCGGAGATCTCTGCGCCCACGCGATCCGCTTCATACTCGCG
>JAWVZC010000298.1:0-5440 GCA_033722415.1 Balneolaceae bacterium
CAGGATTACGGATGAAGACCGGGAACGTCCCTGGGGGGGATATTTCGTAATTGACGAAGAGCAGGCACAAAAGTTTGCAGATACCTTTTTTGACAACATGCCGGTAAATGCACTCAAAATCTCCGGCAAGCTGAGTCCCAAGATCCTGCTGGTGGAGCCGGGTAAACGCCTTTCGTGGCAGTACCACCACCGCCGGGCCGAGATCTGGAAAGTGATAGAGGGTCCGGTGGGCGTGATCACCAGCGATACCGACGAACAGGGGCCGCTTGAGGAGTATGAAAAAGGTGACCTGATCCGTCTAAAACAGGGAGAGCGTCACCGGCTGGTGGGGCTTGACAGCTGGGGCATAGTGGCAGAAATATGGCAACATACTGATGCCGAAAACCCCTCTCATGAAGATGATATTGTGCGCGTGCAGGACGATTTCGGCCGCACAAAATAGTACTCCTCCCGGACGGTTGAACGAGGAATACCGAGCGCTTAACGGGTGCAGGCCCCTCTTTCCCCGGGAACGCATTCGATCGGCTGAAAAGTCAGGCAAATTCCGAAAGCTGTTCCAGGGTCAGTTTTTCTTCATAGTAGGCACGACCCACCACCACCGACCCGACGCCGGCCTGCTCCAGCTCCAGCAGGTCCTGGTAGCTGCCCACCCCTCCCGAGGCGATGAAATTGAGCTCCGGAAACTGCTCCATAAGATCGGTATACAGAGTAACATTTGGTCCCTCGAGTGTACCGTCGCGGCTGATGTCGGTGCAAAGCACATGCCGTAGCCCCCGTTTTATCATCGGTTTCAGGAAGTCTTCAATCGAATCGTCGGCAGTCTCTTCCCATCCCGCGTACGCCACTTTCCCGTTTTTCAGGTCCATTCCCAGGATCGCGTGGTCCGCCTGCTCATCGAGCAGTTTCAGCCAGTCATCCGGTTTGCGCACTGCCATCGAGCTGCATATGATCCGGCTGATGCCCTGTTTCAGCAGCATGTCGGCATCCTCATAGCTGCGGATACCGCCGCCCGTCTGAACCGAGAGCCCGGTCCGTTCGATGATAGTGGTAATTTTTTTAAGATTTTCAAACTCCCCGGTACGCGCCCCGTTAAGGTCAACAATATGGATGTGCTCAAAACCGGCGTCCTGGAATGTTTTGGCATCCAGCAGGGGGTTGCGGTTGTAGACGGTGGCCTGTTTGTAGTCCCCTTTGTGCAGGCGCACCACGTTACCGTCCAGAAGATCGATGGCGGGAATGACTTTCAATGTAGTTTCCTCGGTGTTTCAGGTTAGTGTTGTGATCGCGAAAATAAGAAGATTTCTACTCAATTCGAGCTTAGCTGTTACAGGAATTTGAGTAACAGGTCGGTAAAATACCGGGCAATTTTGAATCTTTTAGAGGTGAAATTCTAGTTTTGTGTACAACTCTTCCAAGAAATTTTAAACAGCATTGATCATGTTATTTGATATTATTCCGGCATTCTGGATACCTGTTGTCATATTTTTTGCCCGCATCGGGGATGTCAGCCTAGGTACCATCCGTATTATCTTTGTTTCACGGGGCATGAAGTTCCGGGTTGCGTTACTGGGGTTTGTGGAGGTACTGATCTGGATCCTGGTGGTCACCCAGCTGCTGCAGCACCTGGACAACTGGGTGAATTTTGTGGCTTACGCGGCCGGCTTTTCCGCGGGAACCTACCTCGGCATTTTGCTGGAGAACAAGCTCAAAGTCGGCACCATCATTGTGCGCGTAATCACCAACGAAGACGCTACGGGACTGGCGGAAAAGCTGATGGAATCTTGTTTCCGCATTATACGCTTACACGGCCGGGGTAAGCAGGGGCCGGTGGAGGTGATTTTCAGTATCCTGAAACGAAAGCGATGGAACGAGGTGGTCAACATTATCGAATCTTTTGACACCGATGCGTTCTACTCGGTGGAGGATGTTAAATATTCCAGTGCCGGCGGGGAGGGGGAAGTCCCGTTTAAGCTGGCAGAAGTGCGTTTGACCGGCTGCTCAGGATTCGCAAGGGGATATGATATTTCACCCGGTTCCCCTCCCTGGTGACGGGCCATATTTATGCCTCTGTTATGGCCTGGAACTTGCGATGTAAGTAGCGGTCTGCCATTAGGTCTGACAGCATTGTGTCAATGTTTGTAATATCTGCGGGCTAAGTTGAATCGGGATATTCCGAAATACCCTCCTCCCGGATCAATCTGATTCCCCACTCCCGAAGCGTTTAAATCACCGGTATGGTACTTTGGCCTCGTTTGGTGATGGCATATTCCACCTTGGGGGGCACCACGGGGTACACCTTGCGGGTGATGAAGCCGTCGGACTCCAGCTCCCGAAGTTGTTGGGTCAGCATTTTCTAGTTGATATTTGGGATATCGCGCATCAACTTGCTTGGGCGATAAACATTTTGATTCAGCCGCCAGAGAATCGGCATTTTCCACTTGCCGCCGATCATGTCGAGTGCAAATTGTACCGGGTTTTCATACCGCTTCCCGTCATGTTCAAAAAAAGGCATAATTTTTTTCCCTGTTTACGTGGAATAGGGCCAAAACATACCGTTTGGTGGGTATTCCACTTTTAGGTAGGTACTTAATTAATCTTCTCTCAAGATCGAAGTTGGGACTCAAACAAGCAATAACAGGAGGATCACTATGAGTGCGAATATCAGTATCAGCAACCCGGAAAATCCCAAAAAAGTATTGATGATTGCCGCCAACCCCGCGGTTTCGGAGTCAACCGGCTGGCCGGTCAGATTTTGGTGGTCCGAGCTGACCCATCCCTACTGGGTGTTCACGGAACACGGGTACGAGGTAGAAATCGCCAGTCCGAACGGGGGAGATCTTGAAGCCGATTCCTGGAGCGATCCACGCGACGAGAGCGGGTACTCGGTCTACGACATACTGAGTCTCGGTTTTATCGAATCCCCGAGCATGTGTCCCTTGTTAAAGATACCAAACCGATCGACGAAGTAGATCCGGAATTGTACGACGGGATATTTGTTCTGGGCGGCCAGTCACCGATGGTTACAATGATCGGGGACAAAAAACTGCACCGGTTTGTGGCGGAATTCTATGAGATGGGCAAGATGACGGCCCTGGTTTGTCATGGGACCTGTATCCTGCTGAAAACAAAATTGTCGGATGGATCCTACCTCGTGGATGGTAAAACATGGACCGGGTTTGCGAATGCCGAAGAACAGTATGCCGATGAGTTTGTGGGGCAAAAGATTCAGCCGTTCCGGATCGAGGATGAGGCCGAAAAGATGGAGGGTACGAATTTTATCGTTCAGGGGGCGTTACGTCCGCATGCCGTACGCGACGGCACCCTGGTGACCGGGCAGCAGCAATACTCAGGGACCGCCGCGGCACGTCTTGTAATCGAGGCACTGGGGGTGTAATCGGACGTACATGGAAACAAGATTATAGCGTATATTTTACCACGGCAGCTGTGGAAATAAACCGGGCCGGACAGCACTGTTTCGAGAACCGGCATACGAATTTGGAGGGAATTAGCCAGGCAAACCGAATGATATCCAATCACAATAAAACCAACAACGAACCGAAATCGAGGTAATATGAATATTGCAATTATCGGGCACGGGAACGTAGGCGGAACGCTGGCCAGGGGGTGGTCCGAGCGGGGTCATTCCATCTTTATCGGAGCACGTAACCCGCAGGATGACTCGGTACAGAAACTGGCACATCATACCGGGAATATGGAAGTGCTCCCCATAGCAGAAGCGGTGAGCAGGGCGGAGGTAGTACTGGTGGCGATACCCGCCCCGGCCGTGGCTGACCTGGCGAAACGCCTTGGAAAGATAACGAACAAAATTATTATCGATGCTACCAATTCGGTTGTTGAGGGGCCCGACGGCTATTCCACCGGTGCCGAGGCTCTGAAGGCGATAACCGGATGTCCCGACGTGGTCAAAGGATTCAACACCACCGGGTACGAAAACTTGGCCGACCCCGTGTACGGCGGGGAGGGAATCGACATGTTTACCGCGGGCGACAGCGCAAGGGGCAAGCGGGTGGTGGAACAACTGGCCCAGGAGCTTGGGTTCACGGCCTGTTACGACTTCGGCGGTGATGACAAGTTCGAGCTTATCGAGCAATTTGCCAAAAGCTGGATCAACCTGGCCATTATGCAGGGACTGGGCCGGGATATTGCCTTTAAGGTAATAATAAGGGAGGCTTGACGGACGAGCCTGCTTCATAATTTCTGACAATTTTACCACTAAGAATGCCCCCCGTAGAGCACCCGATATTCTGACTGCCTTGCATTCAATCTGCTTGTTTAAATTTGTTGCGGAAGCCGGTGTTAATTTGCGTTATCACCCCGGCAAACCGTAGCAGGATCCGACAAATGGATATCCTAGGATACTTTTCACTCCCGGAGTTCGGGACAATTTTCGCTCTTATGAACTACGTCCTCCGCTTGACTGTAATGTCAATTTAAACAGGGTTTGATAGGCAGCAAGAGCGTAGCGAGTACCTGGCTGAGATCCACAACTTCTTGTGAACTCTACCATTCTGCTTCCGCATAAGAAGACAATTGTAGAGTACTGAAAATCACCGCCGGTCATTAGCTAGCGGACATGCGCTGAATCCACAGTTACGAGTATCTTGAATTGGATAAATCATTGTTTAGTTAACGGTAAAAACTTGATAATATTCAATTTAATTATATAATTAATGTATAGGAAAAATTGATGGGTTCTTTTTTTTGTCTGTGGTGGCCTGTCTGGGAAGTAGATATTCGCACAAATCGGATGAAGGGAGCTGGGAGATGCTGTTCAGTTCATTTTGCAGAACGCCTGACCAGTCACGAAAACATAAAAAGGCGGGTTTTATAAAAGGGATGATCGTTGAATATACTAGTTTAAACCAGATCTGCTGTCTAACTCTATCGCGTGTCAGGAGTACCAGTACCCGGTGATACGAATAGTATGAAAACCGGCAAGCTGCATGCAATACCGTAATACAGCGACTGAATGAAGCAGTGGTGTAGAAACTGGTCTTATTCCCCCGGAAACATATTCTAGCCGCACCCAAGTGATTACCCACAGGATTTGAGAAATTATCAGGTATTAGTCGAAACCCGCCAAAAAATACGGAGGTATTGGGATGAAGATTGCAATATGGGGCAAGTACATCGTGGCAGCAGTTTCAATATTATTCTCTGTACAGGTATGTGAGGCAGGAGCACAGCCCTCATCCTGTATTGACGAGATTAAAACTACCTCGGTAAATAGCACCGAAATTCACTATTTCGAATGTGGTGATGGAGCGCCTGTGGTTTTTGTTCATGGAGGCCTGGGGGATTACCGGAATTGGATTGTTCAGGCAAATCACCTTTCAACAAACTACCACATTATTTCGTACAGCCGCCGTTACCACTACCAGAATAAATGGCCGCAGAAATCGGTTAACTTCGGGGCGGC
>JAWVZC010000299.1:0-5429 GCA_033722415.1 Balneolaceae bacterium
AGTGGATTCAGTGCTCAGAATCAGCGGTCGCTGCATTTCGGGCTCGGGGCCGATCCCAATGTAAAGAAGGTGGAAATCCGGTGGCCTTCCGGTAAATCACAGACTCTCAAAACCCCCGGGTTGAACCAGAAACACACCATTACCGAACCTGAATAGCGAATGCAGCTGATCGAAAAAGTCAAGTCTCAGATATCTAACTTCCAGTATAACAAGGGCTACACCCCGCCGCTGTTGATCACGGGAATCCTGGTTGCGGCACACCTGTCGTTTGGCATCCTTGAAAACTACACCAAGCTCGGGATTGCCATTGGTGCCTCCATGGTTACGGAACTGGTGCTGCATCGGGTACTGCTGGGAGAATGGAGAAACCTTAACAGTGCCTACATTTCGGGCATCAGTGTTGGCATTCTAATCAGGTCCCCGTTTTTGTGGCCGTACGCGCTCTGTAGTGCCCTCTCCATCGCATCCAAATATGTACTGCGATACAAGGGCACCCATATCTGGAATCCCTCCAATTTCGGGATCGTTGCCATACTGGTTCTAGCCTATGAGGACGTATCGATACTCAGCATCCAGTGGGGCAACAACATGTGGCCGATGCTTGTGATCTGGATCATCGGATTCGTCTCCATATGGCGGCTGAAACGTTTCCATATCTGTTTTACCTATGTTGTCGGGTTCCTGGGGTTCGCTTACCTGAGAAGTGTTATATCCGGGGATCCGTTCCTGGCTGAAATTGCACCGATATCCGGGCCGATGTACCAGCTGTTTGTGCTCTTTATGATCACCGATCCCGTTACCACGGTAAAATCGAAAAAAGGGCAATACCTGGTGGCATTTCTGATAGCAGCAGTTGAAATGATATTTAGGATGAATGAAGCGGTCTACGCCCCGTTTTACGCTCTCTTCCTGGTAGGACCGGCTGCCATGATCATCGAAAAGTGGTGGAAAGAGAAGCAGCGGCGTGAGGCCACGAAATCGAGCATTCCCGCCCAACAGGAAGACGCGGCCTACTCTCGCGTCGAAAATTCGTAAAATATTGTTATTATCAGTGCGAAAATGTAAAACGGTGCCGCATTTGTGCGGGTTTTTCAGGGTATGTGATATCTCAGTTGCCTAATGGTATAACACGGCAAATGACGGGATTCATTGCATTGGAACACGGCCCCCGTGTGAGTCACAGGGGGCGACAAAGTCAGAAGGAATTCTGCTGTAAAAATACGGGAAGGTTTTAATCGCACATCAAAATCGAAATAACTACTTATCCAGTTTCCGCATACGCTTAAAATCGAGGAACTCTATGACCATTAATTCAAATTACGATACATTGTTGACACCATTACGGCTTTTCGGGCTATGTTTAATCATTCCGCTGTTGATCTCCTGCAGGGGTGAACAGCCGCCGCAGGAACCACCCATGGAAACGCTGCCGATGAAAACCATAGATCTTTCAAATATGGATGATTTTCGGGAGGTTTCCGATAACTGGCAGATTGCCGGCGGCGTGCAGAGCAACCGAAACAGCGAACTGGATCTTCGGCCGACCGAAGGAACTGGAGTACTTGCAAATACTCCCACAGAGGAAAACCAGGAGCACCTGTTCACGACCTGGGAACACAATGATCTGGAACTGGAGCTCGATTTCCTCATGCCGAAAGGTTCCAACTCCGGTATCTACCTGATGGGACGATACGAGGTACAGCTTCTGGACAGCTGGGGTGTCGATGACCCGCAACACAGTGATGTCGGTGGAATCTACCAGCGATGGGATGAGAGCCGGCCGGAAGGGGAGAAGGGGTTTGAAGGACATCCGCCCCGCATGAACGCGGCACGAGCCCCCGGCCTTTGGCAGCATTACAGGATTCTTTTTTCGGGCCCTGAGTTTAACGATGCCGGTGAAAAAATTGCAAACGCCCGCTTCGAGGAGGTTTGGCTGAACGGCGTGCTGGTGCAGGAGGATGTGGAAGTAACCGGTCCGACTCGTGCGGCATTTTATGAAGATGAACAGCCGGCGGGTCCGCTGATGATCCAGGGGGACCACGGCCCGGTGGCCATTCGCAACATCCGCTACAAGCGGTATGATAAAAAGAGTATCGCCCTAAACGACCTGACCTATAGCTATTACGGGGAGGCCTTCGACCAGCTACCCGATTTCAGCACGCTGGAAGCGGGCCAGACCGGCTCCGCAGACTCCCTGAACGGAAATATCGTGCAGCAGGATGACCGATATGCCCTCCGATACAGCGGCACACTCCAGGCACCGAATACCGGTACCTATCTCTTTAAACTCCGGACGGCCGGCACCGCCCGCATGCTTATCGACGGTCAGGTGATATTTGACCAGGATTCGGTCCAACGGATGCACGAACTCACCACCCGGACGATCGACCTGGAAGGGGGAGCCCATGAATTTGTATTCGAGTATATCGATCACCCCAACAACTGGTATTCCGGCTTGTCGCTGTATGCCGAGGGACCGAGACTCCGGCTCCAGAAACTGCACTCCTCGGCTTCTGTACCGGGGGGAGATCGCGAGCTTCCCGATCTGATTGTGGACGTTGATGATCGCGTTAAAACGTTGCGTTCGTTTGCCATGCACGAGGGATCTAAACGTACTCACGTCATCAACGTGGGGGCACCCAATGGCATAAACTACAATTATGATATGGGACAGGGGGCACTGCTGCACGCCTGGGAGGGTCCCTTTGTCAACACAAACGAAATGTGGATTAACCGGGGACAGCCCCAGATCGCCAAGCCCGCAGGTCCTCCGATCGCATTTGAAGGCAAACCGATAGTAGCCGCGCTGAACAGCGGTACAGCCTCCTGGCCCGATTCCGTCAGTTGGGACATGCTGGATGTACAGGGATATTCCATCTCGGAGCAGGGATGGCCCGTATTCCGGTACACTTATGGAGAGCTATCCGTGGAGGATCGGTTGGAGGGAACTGAGGAAAATCGCAGGCTGACCCGAACCGTACGTTTTTCCGGTTCTGAAACGGGGAGCGACTACTGGTTCCTGCTGGCATCCGGCAGGGATATTACCCGTAACGAGGATGAATATGTGGTTGACGACCGCAGCTTCTACCTCAACCTGCTGGATGCGGGCGGGGCCGAACCACAACTGGTTCAAACACATTCCGGGCATGATCTTAGGGTAAATGTACCCGCCGGCGGTTCAGAATCCACCATCACCTTCGAAATTATCTGGTAAGATCGAAATGAATTCATTAAACACGATGAGAAACCAAGTCTTCAGCACCCCGATAGTGACACCAATGCAAACAGTTTTTCGTGCAACAGTGCTAACCGGAATGTTCCTGCTGGCAGCCGCAGCTATTCCGCTGCTCAGCCATGCCCAGCATGCCGTACCTACCGAATCAGACTATTACCAGATCGTGGATATCCCGATCCCCGGTGATATCGAGCTGGAAGTGGGGGGCATGGACGTGCTCCCGGACGGTCGCCTGGCAGTATGTACGCGTCGCGGCGAGGTATGGATCATCGAAGATCCGGCGGGAGATGCAGAATATTCCCTCTTCGCCGAGGGGCTGCACGAACCGCTGGGCCTTACTTACCGGGACGGTTCAATCTATGTGACACAGCGCCCGGAGATTACCCGCCTGGAAGATACCGACGGTGACGGTCGTGCCGATCTGTACGAGACAATGTGGGACCGCCCGCTCTCGGGCAATTACCATGAATATTTCTACGGTCCGCTCTTCACCCAGGATGGTAACATGCTGGTGACCGTAAACCTGGCCTGGATCGGGCACGGGGCCGCACTTTCCAAGTGGGACGGCTGGCTGCTGGAAGTGAGTCCGGAAGGAGAGGTTACCCCCATTGCTACGGGACTTCGTTCCCCGGCCGGCTTCGGTTACAACAAAAACGGGGATATATTTTATGCCGAAAACCAGGGTGACTGGGTGGGTTCGGGTAACATCACCCATCTCGAGGAGGGAGATTTTGCCGGGAATCCGGAAGGACTACGATGGTCACACCTGCCGGGTTCCCCGATATCGCTGAAACCGGGTGATATCCCGGACACCGGGGAGCCGATGCATGAAGTGGCCGGTCGTATTCCTGAGCTGAAGACGCCATCGGTGTGGTTCCCGCACGGCGTTATGGGTATTTCAACCTCCGACATCCTGCTGGATAATACCGGAGGAGACTTTGGACCGTTCGAGGATCAGCTGTTCGTCGGAGACCAGGGACAGAGTAAAGTTATGCGGGTTTTCCAGGAGAAAGTGAAAGGTGAGTACCAGGGTATCGTATTTCCGTTCAGGGACGGGTTCGAATCCGGGGTCCTTCGCATGAACTGGGGCAATGACAACAACATGTTCGTGGGGATGACCAGCCGGGGATGGAGTTCCACGGGGCCCGAACTGTTCGGGTTGCAGCAGCTGGTCTGGAACGGCGATATCCCATTTGAAATCAAGGAGGTCTTTGCCCGGCCCGATGGATTTGAACTGACCTTTACCAAGCCCGTGGACCCGGAGACCGCTGCTGATCCCGCTTCTTATGAAATTACGGGATTCACGTACCACTACCACTCCACCTACGGCAGCGATATCATCAACCAGGAAGAAGCCCCGGTAACTCATGTTGAGGTCGCAGATGACGGCCTGTCGGCCCGGCTGGTGGTAGACAATATCCGGCAGGGATACGTGCACGAGATCAAGGCGGAAGGCGTACGCGAGGCTGAAACGGGGTACCCGCTGGTTCACTCGGTCGGCTATTACACGATGAAGAACATTCCGGACGGGGAGCCCCTGGCAGTAACTGCAGAAAGTACCGCACAACCCGAGATGGGGGAAGGCACCGAGGAAACCGACTCCGGAAGTCGCAAACACCAGACAACACAACCGGCTTCATGGAGTGATGGACCCGACAAGGTGATTACGATTAATGCAGCGGAGGGAATGACATTTGATGTGACTAATTTCGAAGTGGAAGCCGGAAGCCGGGTACGGCTGGTGTTCAACAACCCGACCGATCTGTTACATAACCTGCTGATCGTACAGCCGGGCGAACTGGAGACCGTGGCCCAAAATGCCATGAATATGGGTCTTGACGGGCCGAAGCTGGATTACGTTCCGCAATCCGACAATGTGCTCTACCATACCAGTCTCCTGGAAGTCGGCAACTCCGAATCGATCTTCTTCACGGCCCCCGGAAAGCCGGGCGAATATCCCTATGTTTGTACCTTCCCGGGTCATTGGCAGACCATGCAGGGGGTAATGACGGTTACCGATTGAATGCTGTTTAAATTTTAGGGCAGGTCTTATCACGTAACACGCTCGTCCGATTCGCGTGGTAGTAACCGGAACAGGCGTTAGGTCACGGCAAATAGCCGGGAAATACCAACAGAGATCGGAAGCAGCAGGAGTACCGTCAAACCGGGCAGAATCCCCCCGAAGCCGGCTGCC
>JAWVZC010000300.1:0-5423 GCA_033722415.1 Balneolaceae bacterium
GGGCTAGTGCGATCGAAGTACATATACCAGTTCGCCGGTCGCCTCGTCAATTACTTTTAACACGGGATGCTCTGTCCCCTGGAGAGACACTTAGGACAGGAATCCCGCTTTTTGATTTCCATAATTTTGCAGCTGGTTAATGGTAACCGGCCAGCCGGGAAACTGATTGTCGACCGCGGGATTCCCCACCTCGGCCAGAAACCGGTAGGCTTCCATCCGGATAGTTCGCTGTTCGGTATTCAACCGTATCACTCCGAACCCGGACGCTTTCTGATGAGCCCGGTGATATCGATTCACGCCATCAAGGGCGGAGGGATTACCGACCGCGTACAGGTAACTGGGATGCCCGAACGGCCCAATATACTGGCCGGTGTTCGGCAGGCCGTGCTCCGGCCGCTTTTGTACTTCAATTCCCACCTCGTCGGCCAGCCACCAGCGGGGCCAACCCACGGAGATGCCCGGCGGACAGAATCCCCAGTTGGCGTCCCGGTATTCATCGATGCCGTACTGGGTTACGGTGGGCAGGTGCTGGTCGCCGTTCAGATGAAACGCAAATCCTTTTCGAAGAACGCGCAGGGCGTCGTTGCGGGCGCTCTGTGGCCAGGCATTGGTGTCGAGGTCGGCGTACAGGCGCGCGCCCTGCGGACCGGAATGGGTATTCAGATTCGCATAGGGCGTCTGCCCTAATACCACTTTCATGGAAGCTCCGCTCCAGTCCTGCACCCAGTGCTCCAGGAAGATGAGTTGCCGTTCACCAAGCAGGTTGAGCCCCGGTACATCAAACTGCTCGGGATCATAGTCGGGTGTTTCCACCAGGTCGGCACGTCCCTCACCGCCGGTATCTACATTTTTGGGACTCGATTTAAACATACGCTCGGCAATAATGGCAAAACTGACGCCGCCGTACACCATATCGCCGTGCCAGACATTGATTCCGCGCTTGATCGGCGTGTCGTCATAAGGATCCGGATTGTGCGAGGTCTGGGTTCGGTATACCATATTCACCCACTCGGGCGGCATAAGATAGCCCCCGCTGGTGGAGAAATTCGTGCCGTCGGGAGCGGCCCCGCCCTCACCCCAGATATTTCCCTGGAACACGTCGTGGTCATCAGTCATCAGGATGGTGGGACGGTCGCGCATCAGGTCGCCGAACGCCCAGCCCACCATATAAAACTTGCGGAGATAGTTGATGGTGGCCCGCTCCATTCCTTCTTTTTCCACATCGCGCACCACGCCGTACCCGCCGTTGCTTTCGTACAGCTGGTCGCCGTGGAAGGTGAGCATTTCCGGGTCGATTTTTGCCACATTTTCAGTTACTGGCCCGTACGGGAATCCCGCATCATGCTGGCAGTTCAGGGAGACCACGGTAAGATTACCCGTGTCCACCGGATCTTTACGGATGGTTCCGTGCCATTCATCCCGGATCGTTTGGCCGTTTAAATTCGCGGTCTCATAAACCAGCCGGTAAGGGATGTCGCGGTCGGCGTTCCAGTTTGTAATCCGAAAAACAGCATTGCGGGCCTGAGGATCGATCTGCTCATACGCGATCGTCTGCCACCGGTTATCCCGCTTGACCTGCAGCTGCACGCTGTCATTGTCCTGCTCGCCGATCGGCGGCATCTGTGCCGACATTTTGAGTACGTATCCTTCTTCAGCGCGGGTGTTGTTCAGCGAGTACATGCTCCAGAGAATGGGCCCGAATTTCCGGTCCGGAAAAGATTTAATTTTTGATCCGGTAACCCGCCAGTTGCGGAACCAAAAACGTGCATTGCCCTCGTCGTGATTATTAACCAGTGCGATATTGCCGACCACCTGGTCTCCCTCGATATTCTCCACAGATATTTCACCGATCTTGTTTCCTGTTTCCAGATCCATAGCGGTGAGCGTCAGGCGAAAGTTGTGAAGATCGGGTTCCCCAATGAGTTTGAGTTGAATATTTTTCAGCCGGGGCCTGCTATCCAGTTTTTTCTGTTGACCCGCAAGTACCAGCAGCCCGTCGGTGGTCAATCCCGCATCCAGTCCTTCACCAAAAAAGACGTTGCTGCGGTAGTCATTGATCTCAGGCTCCCGCACCCCGATGCGAAATCCGACCGATCCCGGGTCACCACGGTCAAGGACACCGGCATCCACACTGATTTCGAAATGCCCCCGGGCCGAGCCCAGCACGTGCCTCAACAGGTGCACATTCCGGTTTGCGCCCGGTGTAACACACTCCAGCCGGCCGTCGCGGATGCGCCAGTCCTCCATCGGGTTGGTCCAGTAATCGGCACCGGGCCAAACCCGGTCCGGAGTTGACGAGAACTGGCTTTTGAAACTTTTTGTGCCGGTTTCATTCGGTTCGAAAATTTCCGCATTTGCCGTTGCTACCAGAAACAGCAATGAGAAGAGAAGGAAGAGTGTACCTGGGTAATGTTTTTCTATCATCGAAGTAACTGTTGGTTTACGTTGGAGGTGAATCGGCTAGTAAATGTTCGTGAACCGTTGCTGAATCTCACATACAGGTGCAGGTATTGATGGGATACACCTCCAGTGTGTACTCCATCCCGGAAGAGGCTACCATCCCTATGTTTGCTAATCGCGTGAATGTGGATCCCACCAGTGCCTGTTTTTTCGATACCTTGTCAATTTTTCAATATTTGAAAAACAGCTACTACCGTGGCCAAAATGCAGCCGGGGCACCAGTTAAATCAACTGCAAATTGGGCTATTTATCAACTGGAGTCGGGTATTTCCCACCCCGGGTATCGATATATTCATGCATCATCGAGCGCAACTGTTCTTTTTTTTCGGGATATTTTCCGGACAGATCATCCTGCTCCCCGAGATCGTTTTCCAGGTTGTAGAGCTCGGTCACGCCACTTTCATAAAATTCCATCAGCTTCCACTTATCCACTCGGATGGCCGAACCGGGCCGCCATGCGGAGCCGTGATAGTGAGGATAATGCCAGACCAGGGTTCGCCGTTCTACTTTTTGTGGATTTTGAAGATAGGGAACCAGGCTCTGGCCATCCACGTGCTGATCGTTCTCTAACGGCAAGCCTGCCAGTTCCAGCAGCGTCGGGTAATAGTCCATACTCGTAACCGGCTGTCGGGAAACTTTCCCCACCGGTAAACCCGGTGCCTTTACGATCAGCGGTACACGGATTCCACCTTCATACGCCCAGCCCTTGCCGGCCCTGAGGGGTGTTACAGCCGTGGGTGCAGGACCGCGATCGGGAGGCAACGTGCTCAATCCCCCGTTGTCGGACGTCAATACAATGATTGTATGTTCATAGAGATCCCGCTCCCTGAGCGCATCCAGGACCCGACCCACATTCTGGTCCATGCACCGTACCATGGCGGCATATCTGGGATTACCCTGGCTCAGGCGGGTTTGACCATTGTGTTCTTTTCGGGTTTCGACTTCGACTTGATTGGCCAGTTTCTGTTGTTTCTTCCGGTAGTGATCGTCGTATCGACGGCAGCCCTGGATTGGCGTGTGGACTGTATAAAATGACAGAAACAGAAAGAAAGGCTCTTCACCCCTCTCTTCTATGAACCGGATGGATTCCTCAGTGAGGCGGTCGGTCAGGTATTCCCCGTCCGGACCATCCTCCAGCTCCGGATTTTCGTAGGGGGCGTAATACCCGCCCGGCGGGGATCCTTTGTGATGGCCTCCTTTGTTGATATCGAATCCCTGTGCTTCCGGCCAGTAGTCTGAAGTTTCCCCGAGATGCCACTTCCCGGCAAAAAATGTACGGTACCCCTGCTGCCGAAAAGCCTCGGCCATGGTCACCTCATCCAGCGGCAGATTATGGATATCTTCCGGGGTAACGAGTCCGGGATCGATGGCTCTTTCGGTGGGCATACCGGGAATCCAGTCGGTAATACCCACCCGAACCGGATCCTTCCCCGTCATGATGGCTGCCCGGGTAGGCGAACAGACCGGGTGTGCCGCATAGGTGTCGGTAAAGCGCACGGCGTCGGCGGCCAGACGGTCGATGTTGGGAGTATCATAAAATGAGCTTCCGTAGCTGCCCAGGTCTTTCCAGCCGAGATCATCCACGAGAATAAACAGCACGTTCGTTTTGGGAGACTCCGCCAGATCCGCTTGGCTCTGCGCAATACCCTCCCCACAAATGAAACCGATCACAAACCAGGCCAGTAAAAATTGCACTAATGTACACTGAGTGAATTTCTTACCGTTCATTACACACAACCTCAAGAATGTATGATTCGAAATTATCTAATATCACCGATCAAGTATACCGTAATTTTTGAGTCTGCCGTCGATTAAAAGTATCGGTTAAATTAGGGCTTCCTCAAAAAGTAATAATAGCTCCTTTCCGATGGCATAGGTGTTCCTTTTTGTGTGAACAAAAAGGAACACAAAAAATCACCGGCGGGGATTTCTTCGCCTGGCTGCACTCCGCTCCGGCTAAAAGAAACCCAGATATTCCCGCTGGTAGCCCTTCCTTGCAAACAAAGATTATCAACGCATCCGGGCTTTACCGGAATCCCGTGCCGGGTATCTTTCTTCACGCCTGCGCTGTGTTTGCCTTCGGCGGCTCAGAAATCGTCAGGCCGGAGGGGTTAAACCCCGATTATCGGGTAGCCCCAAGTCCAGAAAATCCCTGCACCTGATTCCGGTAAAACTACGTGGTGTGGATAAGCAGGGGCCGGCTTGGAGCCTCGGGTAGAACAATATCTGGAATTTTTTGGTGACTTTTTTGGTTCGTTTTTTGGTCATACAAAAAATGAACAGCCTTGGTTGCCGGTCATAAATTATGTTGTACCACATGGGCACCATATTGACAAAAATGGACCGCCCAAATGCAGGGTTTTTGAGCTCATAAGGGCAATTCCTTGTACGTTATCACCTCATGAAGACCTACAACTCATTGATACCAAATAAGTTAATGTGGGCGTGAGGAGGCCCTAAACACAAGACTTACTCGATTTTAAAAAAAGTACCCCATTTGCTACCGTTAGGTATCTTGCACCGTCCAGTCGCCGAGCCAGGTGATCAGATTTTCGGTCCATATCCGGAGTTTCGGATCATCCATCGCCATCCCGACCCCGTGCGGGCCATGAGAAAAGATATGCAGATCCACGGGCACATTATTATCGATGCAGGCCTGCGCGTACATCATGCTGTTTTGTGGTGGCACACCCGAATCGTCGGCCGTGTGAAACAGGAACGCAGGCGGCGAGGCCGGGGTCACCTGCAGGTGATTGGAGAGCTGGTCCCGCATCTGCTGCTCCGGGTTTTCTCCCAGCAGGGCCCGTCTGGAGCCTTCGTGGGCGTGTTCATTAAACGAAATAACCGGGTAGCCGAGGATCACGCGCTGTGCCCGGGCACTGAATCGGCCCACCAGGTTGTCTTCCGGGTCCTCATGCAACTCCGGCTGTACTGCCACCGTAGAGGCCAGGTGCCCGCCGGCA
>JAWVZC010000301.1:0-5417 GCA_033722415.1 Balneolaceae bacterium
CTATCAGGTTAAACGGTGGAGCTACAAGCGAACGGAAAACTACGGCTCGGGTCACTATAAGTTGAACGACACCCCGGGAGAGGAACTCCTGCCGGTATTTTCCGCGCATGTTTCGGAGGATGGCAAGGGGTTGTTCCTGGCCGTACCGGATATGAAACCCTCCATGCAGATAGAGATCTCCTACAAGATCAATGCCGCGGATGGGTATGTCATGAACAACCGTTTCTGGGCCACGGCCCATGATCTGCCTCCGGCAAACCTGAACGGCAACGGGTTCCCGAACCTGAACATTGAGGAACTTCTGCTCTCCGCGAGCAGAACCCTGGAAGCCAACAGGGATGAGGAGGAACAGGAGATTTCACTGGAGAGAGGCCGGCAGCTTTTCCGGAGAACAGGATGTATTGGCTGCCATTCTATCGATGGCACCGAAAAGGGGTACTACGGGCCTTCTATGCAGGATCTTTTCGGATCGGCCAGGTCGCTTGACAACGGGACAAAGGCCACAGCCGACAGCGCATATATCCGGGAGTCAATCCTCTATCCCGAGCGCAAAATAGTTGAGGGATATGGGCAGGAGATGCCTTCTTTTGTAGGCATCCTGACAGATGACGAGATCGCTTCCATTACACAGTATATCCGGTCGTTGAATTCAGGGAAGAGCTCCTCGCCGTAGGAAGGGTTTAGCCCGGATTTCTCATAAGTATTGAGGATTAATTCATGTATCATGCTCATGGCCAATGAATTATTTCATATATAACGATACCATACGTATAACAGGGTGTATTGGGCTGCGAAATTTTCCCCTCACCGGCGGGATTTAGGTTATTGGTTACCGGGGAATTGTTGTTAGTCAAATAACCGGTATCATATTGCGAAGCTGGGGACGGTACACAAAATCACAGGGCGGAAGGATCCAAACGGAAGTTTCGTGCGCCTCAAACCCGGAATATCCCGGCAGCGGAACCTGGTAAAACCACCTGGTGTGGATAAGCAAGATCCTTTTTGGAATTTTAAAGAGCACAGTACCCGGGATGGTCCGGTGAATATTGCCGGTGATTGATTGCTTGCCTCCGCCTTGGTTATCCCCGGCAACCGTGAATTACGGGCTATTCAACAATGGAACCGCAGATATAGTCGGGAATAATACCCGTGGAACTGATCTGTAGTTCGGCATTTTCCTTGCGTGTGTTCCCTGAGAAT
This sequence comes from Balneolaceae bacterium, assembly GCA_033722415.1. GTDB lineage: Bacteria > Bacteroidota > Rhodothermia > Balneolales > Balneolaceae > JAMQKA01. Next base: position 1,201 of record JAWVZC010000301.1, read on the forward strand.
ACCAGCATGGTCTTCAAACCGAATTTGTTCCCGCCCAGGATATCGGTGTGCAGCGTGTCGCCGACCATCAGGATCTCGTGCCGGTTGATATCCGGAAGCTCCCTGAGGAGATCCTCGTAGGCATGCATGAACATCTGGGAATCCGGTTTCCCGAATTCGATGAACTCCTTGTCCAGCATATTCTGCACCAGCTCAGCGATTCCGCCCGTAGCCACGGCTACATCGTTTTTGGAAACCGGGTAGTACTTGTCCGTATTGGCTACGATAACCGGCACGTTCTTGCGCCGGAGGAAATTGACCGTGGTATTGATGTCGTAATTCCAGTCGAAGCCTTCATCATCGAGAAATACAAATGCGGTAATGTCGTCGGCGTCATCCAGGTTGATATCGCGGACCGGTATCTTCTGCAGGCCGGACTGCAGTATGTATGCGGCTGAATTTTCAGTGCCCAGGTAGGCTATCTTGCCTTCGGTTATCTTATTTTCAAGGAACTGCCGGGCCAGCATGCCGGAGGTGATAATTTCCTCCTCCTTGATATTCTTAAGGCCGAGTTTTTCAAATACTTCCGCCTGTTGCCGCTGGCTGCGGGAGGCGTCATTGGTAAGTACGCGCAATTTTACGTCTTCCTGGCGAAGAAAGGCGATCGTATCCTGCACCCCTTCTATAAGGCCCTTGTGGTTCTTCAGGACTCCGTAGGAATCAAGAAATACCGCTTTATAATTCTTGGCTATCGAGTAAAAATGTCGCATCTATACTATTGCTGTTTGTTAGTTCGGGATAATAGAGGTATTCAGATCATCGGGCCGACGAATTCAGAAAATCAATTCGGGATCACAGGTCAAGTGTCTTCAATAGGGGATCGGGATCGAATTTCTCCTCGATCTGCGGAAGATAACTCTCATAGGCTTCTTTTTGTAATTTGGTGGCAAACAGGTCGTGAAAAAAATATTTGCCATATTTCACCACATAATTCAGGATAAAAAACCGGTAAATCTCCTTTAAAAACCGTATCTCAAGCTCTGTTAACGGGTATTCCCGGTGGTAATGGCGCAGGAACAGTTTGAACCGATCCTCCATGAGCGGGTCGAGGTCGTAACTGAAGATCGTTTTATCGCCGACATCTGAGACAATTCGCGCAAAAAAGTAGAAATCCATCATGCGTGAGCTCATCCGGAACCAGTCGTAGTCCCACCGCGAAAACAGCTCGAGAGCTTCAGTCACCGAAAAATTCCCGATGTTCCAGTCCACGAAAACCGGAATCGTGGAGAAATTCTCGTTGGCACCGAGTTGCTCGATATTTTCCAAAAACATGTTGCAATGCCTGCGAATCTGATTCTCCTGCATGCGGTACTCGTACTGACCCTCGTCCGTCTCCAGTATTTCGAGCAGGTGCTCGATATCGACCTCAAGGGTTTTCGAGGAGGAGGGAAGCGTATTGCGTATGGTATGGCACGCCTTGTGAAACCGGGCGAACTCCACGGCCAGTTTCTTTATCTGGTCCTCATTGAGGCGCCGGGGCAATTTTTCACGCACCTGGATAGGGCGGTAGAATACCACCCAGGCATCGACGACCGAATCCTGATGACGGTGTACAAACAGGGAGTTCTCCTTCATCAGGGAGCGGGATAGAAAATGGTCGAATGGAACCGGCAGGTTATTGGACAGGGCATTGATGATGGTATGGTCTTCGACAAAATGCTCGTATTTTCCGAAATAGGAGAGTTTGCCGATAATAATATTGTCGTCTTCGAAAGTGATCTGGTACACGTGGTTGGTCGATACCTTGGCACTGATGTCGGTGATATCCTTAATCCGGCGGGTATCGTCGTATTGCTGCCACGCCTCTCTCACAATCTCATCGAATTCGATAAATTTCATGTGGAAATCGGGTTAAATGATTTCAAAATAACGTTTTAGTTCCCAGTCGGTGACGGCCTGTTCGTATTGGCGGCACTCCCACTCGCGGGTGGTAATAAAGTGATCGACAAAGGTATCACCAAAAAGTTTTTTGGGCAGATCGGAAGATCTCATTGCCCGGACAGCCTCTCTCAGGGTACCGGGTAGAGGCCGTTGATGCCCGGCTTCGTAGGCATTACCCGTGGTGGGCGGCATCGAAAGCGACAACTCGTGCTCAATACCGTACAGGCCCGAGGCCATGCTGGCGGCCATGGAGAGATAAGAATTGGCATCGGAGCCGGGAACACGGTTCTCCACCCGCATGGCCCCGGGGGAGTGATTGATAACCCGAAAGGCGGTGGTCCTGTTTTCAATTCCCCAGCTCGCGGAAGTGGCGGCCCAGGATCCTTCGACAAACCGCTTGTAACTGTTCACTGTGGGAGCATACATCGGCAGGATATGCGGGAGGCAGTGCAGGAGACCTGCCAGATAATGTTTCATCAGCCCGCTCATACGGTGTTCGTCGGTCTCACTGTAAAAAAGATTCTTGTCCTGGTCCAGGCCCCAAAGGCTCTGATGGATATGCCCGCTGCAACCCGGCAGTTCGGCATTCCACTTGGCCATGAAGGAGGGAAGCACCCCGTGCCGGTAGGCGATCTCCTTCACCCCGGTTTTAAACAGGATACCGCGGTCGGCCGCCTCCAGGATATCACTGTATTCAATGCAGGCTTCGTAGACGCCATCTCCCGTTTCGGTATGGATGCCCTCCACGGGTACATCAAATTGGTGGAGCTGGTCATAAAGTCCGTCAAAATAGGCTTGGTGTTGCGAAGACCGCAGCATGGAATACCCGAACATGCCGGGGGTCAGCGGGGCAGGATTGCAGTATTCTTTTTCACTGAGCGACTCCGGGGTCTCGCGGAAATTAAACCACTCATATTCATTGGCAAACCGGGGGTGGAATCCCATATCCAGTGCCTTTCCTCGCACTGTTCTCAGCAGGGTACGGGGACAAACTTCCGACAGTGAATCGGAGTTTCGAAAATCGGCCAGGAAGAAGGGGACCTCATGATTCCAGGGAATTTTGCGGAAGGTTTCCAGGTCGATTGTAGCCATTGCGTCGGGATAGCCGGTTTGCCAGCCGGTAACACGGGTGTTATCGTAGACCCGGTCGTTCAGATCCCAGCCGAAAACCACATCACAGAACCCGATCTCCTCGTCGAGTCCCTTCTGAAACTTTGATTTCGTGATCGTTTTACCCCGCAGCACCCCGTCCATATCGGTGACGGCAAATTTAATCTTGTTGGCATCCGAATATTTAACAGCCTTTAAAACGTCTTCTGTGGTCATTCCGGCAGTGGATTGAGTTAGCTAGCCACTAAATGTAAAAAAAAGGATGTGACTAACCTGCATTTCTCACGAAAATTATTTCAGATTTTTTGTAATGTTCTGATATACTGTGAGTTACAGTTATTTCTTGGTGAGAAATACCGGCTAATGAGACAGGGAAATCGGCAGATTGAATAACGAATATCGGATATGGTATAGTTAATGATGAAAGCTGTGGAAAATGTGTAGCCGGCAACCTGATTTTATACGACGATGGCGTAAGCAAAATCTACTTTTCTGCCATACCAGGATGATATTCATGTTTTCCGGAGTTACGCGCGTTCGGCCAGCTCAAACCAGCGCTCGGTGCGTTCCTCGATCTCATTGAGGACTGCATGGAATCGGTTGGACTTTTCCTGCAGTTCTTCATGGTCCAGCTCGCCGCTGTTAATTTCTGCGGCGAGTGTTTCCTTTTCCTCTTCGAGCTCCGCGATCTGGTCTTCCAGCCTGTTGTATTCGCGCCGTTCGTTATAGCTTAACTTCCGGCCGTTACCCGTCGATTCGGATCTCGCATCCACCGGTTCATTCTGCTGTTCAGCGCGATCTTCTTTTTCACTCCGTTTCTGTTGCCGTTCGTTCTCTCGACGCTTTTGACGGTATTCCTCGTACGTTCCATGATGATCGCTGATCTTTCCCTCACCCTCGAAAACAAGGTAATGATCCACCAGCTTGTCCATAAAAAAGCGATCGTGCGAAACCAGGATCAGGCAGCCCCGGAACCCCAGGAGAAACTCTTCCAGTTTATTCAGGGTAAGCAGGTCGAGATCGTTGGTCGGTTCATCCAGGATTAGAAAGTTGGGATTTTGGATCAGGACCAGCATGAGGGCCAGCCGCCGTTTTTCGCCGCCACTCAATTTTCTTACCGGGGTATATTGCATTTCCGGGGTGAACATGAAGTGTTCCAGGAACCGGGAGGCGGTGATCTTGTTGCC
>JAWVZC010000302.1:0-5363 GCA_033722415.1 Balneolaceae bacterium
AGTGAAACTTTTTTTCTAATTATTGCCGCTGTTTTCGGGGTGAATGTGATCTTGATATTTTACCAGAAACGACAAATCAAAAAGCTTATAGATTACCTGAAGCTCAAGCGGTATGAATAGATTTGCAACCCTGCTGTTTTTGGCACTAATTTCATCATGTAATCTTTCTGCTCAGGAGACAACGGCACCAGGCTATATGCTGCCACAACTCATAAACGACAACGGGGACGGATTCGTGGTCATTGCTCATCGCGGGGCCAGCGCCTACTACCCGGAAAATACCATGCCGGCTTTTCGGGCTGCCGTGGAGATGGGGGCCGAGATGATTGAACTGGACATCATGCTGACCGCAGATGGCGTGCCGGTGGCATTTCATGATGCGGCACTGGCCGAACATACCGACGGTGAGGGAAACCTGGAGGATTACACCCTTGATCAACTAAAAAAACTGGATGCCGGCTCTTGGTTCAGCCCGGAATTCGCCGGGGAACAGATCCCAACCCTGGAAGAGGTGCTGCAGTTTGCTGCGGGGAAGGTCGCTCTCAACATCGAGATTAAGACCGAGGCGGTAACTGACAGCGTCATGGGGGGCGTGGAGGAGAAATCACTCACGTTGGTTAAAAAGTACGGTATGGAGAATTATGTGCTGTTTTCCAGCTTTGATTACCGGGCCGTAGCCCACCTAAAGCAGCTGGATCCTTCCATCCCTGCTGCCCTGCTGTATGATGCTCACCAGTCGAACAAGCGCCTGCCCTCCCAGCTTGTTTCGTACTACAACGCCGATGCCTTCAACTGCCATTACAGTGAACTGAACCGCAAGCGCCTGCGCGATATCCGCCTGCACGAAATTCCCGTTTTTGTGTACACGGTCAATCAAAAACGGCGCATGAAGAAGCTGGTAACCCTGGGCGTTACCGGCATCTTTTCCGACAAGCCGGATCTGCTGAAAAAGGTCGCTGAAGAGAGCCAGTGACAACCTCCGGTGAACAGGGCGGAGCCCGGATAATCTATGCAGCGGCAATGGATTTCGAATTCTCCACCCGTATCCCGGAATTGCACCGAAAAAAATCAAAAAAGTGATTATTCCGGTTTGAATGGTGAGTTGAAAGGCTCTATTTTTCCCTAACCCTCAACTCAACAGTCAGCACACAATGGCGACCAAATATATCTTCATCACCGGTGGTGTTACCTCATCACTCGGCAAAGGCATTATCTGTGCATCGCTCGGCAGGCTTCTCGTGGCTCGTGGACTCCGGGTGACCATCCAGAAGCTGGATCCCTACATCAATGTGGATCCCGGAACCATGAATCCCTATGAACACGGGGAGGTTTATGTGACGGATGACGGGGCGGAAACGGATCTCGATCTCGGTCACTACGAACGGTTCCTGGATATCAAGACGTCACAGGAAAACAATGTGACCACCGGTCGCATCTATTATGATGTGATCAACAAGGAGCGCCAGGGGGCGTACCTGGGCAAAACCGTTCAGGTGATTCCCCATATTACCGATGAAATAAAGTCGCACGTGCTGCAGCTGGGGGAATCGGGCGACTACGACGTGGTTATCGCTGAAATTGGCGGAACCGTCGGAGATATTGAGAGCCTGCCCTATATCGAGGCCGTGCGCCAGCTTCGGTATGATGTGGGCCGTCAGAATACCCTCTCGATCCACCTGACCCTGGTACCCTACCTGTCGGCGGCCCGCGAGCTGAAAACCAAACCCACACAGCACTCGGTGAAAACGCTCTCGGAAAGCGGGTTGCAGCCCGATATTATCGTGGCCCGTACCGAACACGAGCTGGACCAGGGTATTCGCAGAAAAATTGCACAGTTCTGTAACGTGGAGATCGAGGATGTAATCGAGTCGATCGATGCGCCAAGTATTTACGAAGTTCCGCTTCTTATGCAGAAAGAGGGGCTCGATGACCGGGTGATACAGAAGCTGAATCTTGACACAAAAGAGCCGGAGCTCGATCGCTGGATCGGGTTCGTGGAGGCGGTTCGCAATCCATCGACGGAGATCAGGATCGCCCTGGTCGGCAAGTACGTGGAACATCACGACGCCTACAAGTCGATCGCGGAGGCGTTCATCCACAGCGGGGCGGTCAACGACTGCAAGGTAAATGTAAAATGGGTGCAGTCGGACGACCTGAACAAGAAAAATGTAGCGGATAAACTGCAGGATGTGTCCGGTGTGCTGGTGGCCCCCGGGTTCGGCGGACGGGGAATCAGGGGCAAGCTCGCTGCCATACAGTATGCGCGGGAGCAGCAGATCCCGTTTTTCGGTATCTGCCTGGGGATGCAGTGTGCCGTAATTGAGTATGCCCGGAATATTTGCGGCTGGACCGATGCCAACAGCACCGAATTTGATGAAGATTGTGAATACCCGATCATCGACCTGATGCCGGAGCAGAAAGAGATTGAGGATAAGGGTGGCACCATGCGGCTTGGCCTGTATGATTGTAAAATCAAGGAGGGCACCAAAACCTACAAGGCCTACGGTACCGACTTCATCCAGGAACGCCATCGCCACCGCTATGAGGTGAACAACAATCTGCGTTACAAGCTGATCGAGCACGGCATGAAGCTGGCCGGTCTGAATCCCCACCGCGACCTGGTTGAGATCATCGAACTGGAGGATCATCCCTGGTTTGTGGGCGTTCAATTTCACCCGGAACTGACCAGCACGGTTAACAACCCGCAGCCGCTGTTCGTCGACTTCGTAAAGGCAAGCCTTGAATATGCCAAAAAAAATGATCTGAGCATCCCGGTCAATGGCAAAGAGATTGTCGTTGGCTGATATGTCACTATCCAACTATAAAAACCGGCTGCGTATTCGCGTAAACGGGTTGCTGGTCAAGGATGACGCCCTGCTGCTGGTCAAAATCCACTCTCCGGTGAGCAAAAGCGATGTATGGATGCCGCCGGGCGGGGGTATGAAGTTTGGAGAAGCCGTCACAGACTGCCTACGGCGGGAATTCCGTGAGGAGACCGGCCTGGAGGTCGATATTGAATCGCTCAGGTTTGTAAATGAACTGCTGAAACCACCCTTTCACGCCATCGAACTCTATTTTGATGTCCGGCAGACAGGAGGGAAACTGCAACTTGGTCACGACCCGGAACAACGGCAGGAAGAGCAGCTGTTGAAAGAACTGAAATTTATTCCGCTCCGGGATTTTGATGCATACCCAGTCAAACCCGAGTCCCTTTTGAAAGCGTTCAGCGGCCGCAATAACCCCCGGTTTTCGTCCCGCTGCTAGCCCGGATTTCTCACAAGTTTTTTGATATATTCCTGTAAATTTCTGAATGACAATAACTTAGTCCATTTTTGCTGCAACATTATCCATACAGGCTGTAAAAGGCTGCGAAATTTGTCCTTCAGCTGCGTTGCAGGACAAATCGCCTGCTCAACATGCCAACGTAGGTCTGTGCGGTCATTTGACCCACGCCTTGCTGAAAAACAAATTTCTTGGTGAGAAATCCGGGCTAGTAACTCATTTCCCTGTGATTGACAAAAATTGATAATCTACACCTGTTGCACGATACATTCTACATGAAACTGACTATTTTGCTTCTGTCGCTATCATTTCTGATGACTTCCTCCTGTCTAAATAGCGAACCGGGGATTACCATTATTGAGAACGTCCGGGGCTACACCTACTTCGAAGGCGAACTGGAGCTGTTTACCAGCCTTGCTTTCCGCAACGGAAAAGTGATCGATCTGGCTATCGATGAACCGCTGGAGATTGTCTCCCAAAATGCCCGCGTCATCGACGGGGAAGGGCTTGTTATGCTGCCGGGACTTATCGATGCCCACGCACACGTCATGGGCCTGGGATACCAGCAGATCGATATCGATCTGTCGACGGCGGGTTCGCTGGAAGCGGCGCTCGATACGGTGTCACACTATGCCTCGCGGTATCCCGACCGCTCCTGGGTGCGGGGGCGGGGCTGGAACCACACCCGATGGCCGGGCAATCGGTTCCCCACAGCCGCCGAGCTCGATGAAGCCGTGGGCAACCGGCCGGTCTGGCTGGAGCGGGTGGATGGTCATGCGGGCTGGGCCAACAGCAGGGCGATGGAGCTGGCGGGCGTTACCAGCGAGACGGAATCGCCAGAGGACGGGAAGATTGTTCGCGACGAGCAGGGTAATCCCACCGGTATTTTTATTGACGAAGCGATGAACCTGGTTGAATCACATATCCCCGATCGCACCGAACGGGAACGATTCCTGGCACTCGAACGGGCCATGGATCAGATGCGCCGGCACGGCCTGACCGGTGTCCACGATGCGGGTATCGATTCTTCGACCTGGAAACTCTACACGCAATTTGCCGACCGGGGTGACATAACCACCCGCCTTTATGCGATGATCGGGGGCGTTGGCGAAGATTTTGAGATCCTGTCAGAGAACGGCCCGATCAGATTCTACCGGGATGATCTGCTTGCCCTGCGCAGCGTAAAAATATACGCCGACGGTGCGCTCGGCAGCCGCGGCGCCGCGCTGCTGGAGGATTACACCGATGACCCGGGTAACAGGGGGCTGCTTTTCCACAGCGAACAGGAGCTTACGGATATGATAGCCCGCTCCGTGACCCGCGGCTACCAGACCAACGTGCATGCTATCGGAGACCGGGCCAACAGGGTAGTGCTGAATGCGTTTGAGAATGTGAAAAACAGTCTGGTGGATCAAGGACTCCGTCACCGCATAGAGCACGCGCAGGTTGTATCCCCGGAGGATATCCCGCGCTTCAAGGAGCTGGGGATCATTGCCTCCATGCAGCCCACGCACGCCACCAGTGATATGAATATGGCGGAAGACCGCCTGGGGGCCGACCGGATGGAGGGGGCCTACGCCTGGCAGCGTTTTCTACAGCAGTGTACGGTGGTGGCCTCGGGATCTGACTTTCCGGTGGAGGATGTAAACCCGTTTTACGGGCTGCATGCCGCCGTAACGCGCCAGGATCATCAGGGAAACCCTGAAGGCGGCTGGTATCCCGGCCAGGCGATGACCCGGGAGCAGGCATTCCGTTCTTTTACCCTGGATGCGGCGTACGCGGCTCGGCAGGAGGATCGGCTCGGCAGCCTGGAACCCGGCAAGCATGCCGACTTCATCCTGGTCGATCGTGACTACTTTGAGATACCCGCTTCCGAAATATGGGAAATTAACGTGTTGCAGACCTGGCTGGGGGGCGTAAAGGTGTATGATGCAGGCGCCCCCGGGTAGACAATGCGCTCTATCCACCCACGGGAAACCGGCACTGGCCGGATCTCGCTGATTCGGAGAATGCAGCATGGGGGGCTGAAAAGGTATGGAACCAACGGCTTGAATCTTTTGATGTCAGTGATTCGAGTTGGG
>JAWVZC010000303.1:0-5358 GCA_033722415.1 Balneolaceae bacterium
ACCGGGTCGATATCCTCGGCAAGAAATTCCACTTCCTCCCTGCCGGTTTCCGTGAGTCCCAGCAACAGGTCCTCACTGTGCTTGTCATGGTATGCCTCCGCAAGATAATACTGTTCGGAGGGCAGGTATAGATCCACCCCCATGCCAAATGGAAGATCAAAAAGGCCGATTTCGTCATAAACGGCCGTGGTGGTATCGTACTGTACGCTGTTGCTGGCAATCTGGTTTTCGTAGATGGTCATTTGAATCAGATCCGTGCGAGACTGGATTACCTTGAAGGAGTCGACCTTCTGTTCCAAATGGAAACGCACGACGTATCCCTTGCCGTCACTGCGTTCGGCTGTGGAAATGCGGTTCAGGATATTATTGTCCTGTGCTGAGAGTTCACCAGCCGATAAGATTATGACCATGAGAGAAAAAAAGCAGACGCTTATCCCAGGGAAGCGTGACGTCTGTGGAAGTAATTTTATCTTGTCTGTTTTGATCACTGAATGCTGAAATATATACTTCTCAATACGAACACTTTTCAAGCATATAATAATATGTAATATACCAAAATTTGTAAAAGGTAGTAACTTGTCTTGGAAATTAGGGAAATAAGGTTCTTGATCTGTCAGAAGTTATCAGTCATTTATATATTGCCCGGACACAAGATTACCAGCTAATAATGGACACCAGGGATGAAATCAAAATTATTTTACAGCATATTCGTGACCACGATCCTGCTGATCTCCTGCACCGGAGAAACCAGCCCACCCCAAACGGAGCAGGATATGAGTATCGAGGAACGGCTCGATCAATACACTTCATTCCGGCTTACCGCCGATCTTTCGGTGTTGTCGGATAACCAGCGGAAGATGCTTCCGATCCTGATTGAGGCTTCCGAGGCCATGGACCGGGTTTTTTGGCAACAGGCCTACGGTGAAAAAGACCGCCTGCGATCGATGATTGAAGATTCCTCCACGTGGAGATTTGCTGAAATCAATTATGGTCCGTGGGATCGCCTGAACGGAAACGAGCCGTTTGTCGAAGGGGTGGGACCGAAACCGGCAGGAGCCAATTTCTACCCGCCCGATATGAATCGCGAGGAGTTCGAGGCGTGGGAGTCTGAAGACAAGGATGACCTGTACACGCTGGTTCGACGCAGCGAAGGGGGCGAATTGATGACGATTCCGTATCATGAGGCTTTTTCGGAAGAGCACGAACTCGCCGCCGGGAAACTGAAAGAAGCGGCCCGGCTGGCCGGAGATCCCGGGCTGAAAACATACCTGGAACTCAGGGCCGAAGCGCTGCTCACCGATGAGTACCAGGCCAGCGATATGACCTGGCTCGATATGAAAAACAACCTTATTGACGTTATTATCGGGCCGATTGAAACGTACGAGGACCAGATGTACGGCTACAAAGCGGCACACGAAGCATTTGTCCTGCTGAAAGACCGGGCGTGGAGTGACCGCCTTTCAAAGTATGCCGAGGTTTTGCCCGATCTGCAGGAGGGCCTGCCGGTTCCAGAGGAGTACAAACAGGAGACCCCGGGCCGCGATTCCGAGCTGAATGCCTATGAGGTGCTTTACTATGCAGGCGACAGCAACGCCGGTTCGAAAACCATCGCTATTAACCTGCCAAATGACGAAGAGGTGCAGCTTAAAAAGGGGACGCGGCGACTGCAGCTGAAAAATGCGATGCGTGCCAAATATGACAAGATCCTGGTGCCGAAATCGGAAGTGCTAATTGCGGAAGACCAGCGATCATACATCACATTTGACGCTTTCTTCGGGAATACGATGTTCCACGAGGTCGTCCACGGGCTCGGGATCAAAAATACGATTACCGGAAAGGGCACGGTGCGGGAAGCGCTCAAAGATCATGCTTCGGCTATTGAGGAGGGCAAGGCAGATGTACTTGGGCTCTACATGGTTTCGAAACTCCGCGATGAGGGGATGGTTACCGATGGATCCATCGAGGATAACTACGTTACCTTTATGGCCAGTATTTTCCGTTCGATCCGGTTCGGTTCGTCGAGTGCTCACGGCAGGGCCAATCTGATCAGGTTTAACTTTTTCAGGGAACAGGGGGCCTTCACCTACGATGAGTCAAGCCAGACCTACCGGGTGGATATGGAGAATATGGCCAAGGCCACCGATGCACTCTCCCGCAAAATACTTATGCTGCAGGGAGATGGTGATTACGAGGCGGTATCCGCCTTTGTTGCGGAGTACGCAGTAGTGAGCGATCAGTTGCAGCAGTCGCTTGACCGGCTCCGCGAGCAGAGTATCCCGGTAGATGTGACGTTCGAACAGGGCCTGGATGTGCTGGGCCTCGAGACCGACTAGCCCGCATTTCACAAGGTTTCACGGTAAAACCCCTTGAGCGTATGGAAGGAGGTTGCTGGTATCATTTTCACAACGACAAATCAGTTCGAACAGGGGGAAGGCCTGCTGCGAAATATTCCTCTCAGCGGCGTTCAAGGGGAAATCGTATGCACAGCATACCAGCCTCTGTTTATGCGGGCATTTACCATTTACTTGCTGAAAGAAAAATTTCCCGGGGAGTAAATCCGGACCGGTTTTCTGCCCCTGCCAGGCTGTTTCATCAGGTTATGGAACAACCTCAACAGCTGTTGCCAGAGCGGTTCAAAGCGTTCAAAATGCAGTGTCGTTTCGATTGAATTTTTCGAGCTCGAAAGTTTGATCGCATTGTTAAATACAGTTGATTATATACCTCCAAAAATGTACAATACAGGTAGTTCCTTCCTTTAAAATTATTAATACGGAGGTTATGCGTATGACTGAAGAAACATTTCTCGACGCTTCAGAAAACGGAGATATCGACACTGTTCTTCACGCCCTTGAAGAAGGTGTCGATGTAAATACAAGTGATGAACATGATCGCACGGCCCTTATGAAAGCCGCAAAACACGGACATATTGATATTGTGCAGCTGTTACTGGATAACGGTGCGGATGTCAACATACGTGACAACCGCGGTACCAGTGCCCTCTACTGGGCTTCCAGTAACGGGCACAACCGGATTGTCCAGCTGTTAATAGACCATAAATGTGATGTCGATATTGTCGATGATCGCGGTTGGTCAGCCAAGGATCAGGCCAATTACTATCATCATGACAGTATCGTTAACCTGCTGGAAGAGGCGGGGGCTTAATCGTATTTATTCCATCGATTTTCTTAGCCCGTCACTACCCGGCGGGCTTTTTTGTTGTCGAAGATTTTTTGGCAGGTTAACTGTTCCCGGCACTGATGAGGAAGATCACAGGCTGTTTCTGCCAGGAATGGCGATCCCGGTTTTGCCACTCGGCAATCGTTGCCGTAGTAATCTTTTCATCCGGCAGCGTCAGATTGGCTGCAATACAGAAACCGGTACTGCTGTTGCAGGTGCGAAGAACATCCTCGATTAACTCGTCATTCCGGTGTGGGGCTTCCATGAAAATCTGTGTTTGATTTTTCAGGGCGGATTCCCGCTCCAGCTGGCGGATCGCCTTCTGCCGGGGGGCGGTATCCCTGGGCAGATAACCGTGAAAAGCAAACTGCTGCCCGCTAAACCCGGACCCGATCAGGGCCAGCACTATCGAAGAGGGGCCCACCAGCGGAGAAACCGTAATATTTCGATTGTGCGCCATCCGCACCAGGTCTGACCCGGGATCCGCAACTACCGGACATCCTGCTTCAGAAATCAGACCGACATCGCGCCCGTTTTCAAGGGGACGCAAAAAGGAGGTTTTCTCCTGTTCCGTTGTGTTTTTATCGAGGACCAAAAAATCGATTTCATAATCGGGTATCGTGTCGCCCACCCACTGCAAATACCGTACGGCAGTCTTCGGATTTTCCACCACCATTACATCCAGCCTCCGTATTATTTCGAGGACATATTCGGGAATGGTGTTGTTTTCGGGAGTTTTTCCCAGCGTGGTGGGCACGAGGTAGAGAGTACCGTTCCGGGGATCCGTATCGGGCATGGGTTCCACAAGCTAATAGGTGATAAATGATAAATCCGCGATCGTAAATACGTGACTTTCAGGGTTCCGGGTGACCCGGCAAGGGGCGTGATCAGTCGATCCGTTCGAATACCAGCTTCTCTTCACCCTCCCGTAATTTACGGGTTGCAAACTGGTGCGAAATCCAGGCGATACCCAGCGCAATCAATAATCCGAGAAATGAGATAGCCGCATTACTCAGGGCCAGGTTCCGATGTTCATTATACGTGGGTATCATTACAATCTCCTCGAATGCACCCTCCTGGTACCGCACAGGGATCTGGGCCAGCTCGGAGATCATGCCGGCAATTTCCACCGGCAGGGATAGCTTCCGGCGGACCTGCTCACCTTCCCTGGTCGTAAAGTCCAGCACCACGTATCCGTTTGTCTGCGAAGCGATCTGCTTGATATCAAACTCAATCACTTCCGCAGTGTAGCTCTGCCCGTTTTCGTAGGTATCCCCGATTCCGCGGTAGACCAGTACCTGGTGAATTGTCAAAAACAGGAGATACGCGGGCAGCAGCCAGATTAGGTAAATATATTTGTACTTGGACATTATTATTCTAAAAAGTTTTCAATGCGCAGGTCCGTTATCAATAAAAAATTGCATAGTAGATGACGTAAAACCAGCTCAGAATGCCGTGAATAATCGCCCAGATGATAGACTTGTTCACAGACCATGAGATGGTAACTGCAAGTGCAGAACCCAACGTTATCCCGCCCCGAACCGTTTCCGTAACTTTGGTTTGAACCACTCGTTCAGCCATTTTCCATTCCTTTTTTGGATTTAGTTTGCTGCTGTCTCAATCAAATCACCTGTAAGATAAGGGCAATAGTGAATAATTAGAAGTGAAGTGTGACGAGCAGCGACTAAGCAGAACGATCGGCTTTATAGCCCTTGAATATGCACGATACCTGCTTCGGTCAGCTTACCATCTGCATCAGGATAGCGCATAGCCAGGCCCCGTAGGTACCCACGGCGTACCCGAACACCGCCAGCAATACGCCGACGGGAGCGAGTGCGGGATGAAAAGCCGAAGCCACAATCGGTGCCGAGGCCGCACCCCCGATGTTCGCCTGTGATCCCACAGCAATAAAAAAGAACGGGGCGTTGATCACCTTGGCCACCACAAACAGGATACCCACATGGATCAGAATCCAGAGCAGTCCCAGCAGGAAAAAACCCGGATTTTCGAAAATCGCCAGCACATTCATCTTCATCCCGATGGTTGCCACCAGGATATAGAGAAACAGGCTGCCCACTTTAGAGGCCCCGGCGCCCTCGAGTTTACGCGCCCGGGTGAACGAAAGCGCCAGTCCGCCGGTCGTGGCGATCACGATAATCCAGAAGAAGCTGGAATCGAGGC
>JAWVZC010000304.1:0-5352 GCA_033722415.1 Balneolaceae bacterium
GCCACCCGGCCGTGAAAGGCCCCCAGCTCCCCGCGTCGTTCCAGGTTCTTGGCGGTAAGTACCGTACTCGAAAAACCCAGTACCACGGCAATGATCAGGGCAGAGAGCAGCGAATAGCCGAACGACATGGCTATCGGCAAAAATATTCCGGTTGTAATGGCCAGGTGAATGCCCCCCGTACCCAGCACTTCAATCCGGATAATATTTTTCAGTCTGAGGTGCAGTCCCACCGTAAAAAGCAGGAACAACACCCCGAGATGGGCCACTTCATGGAGGGCATTGCCGGGCTCATACCCATAGACTGACAGAAGCGCCCCCGCTGCAAGATAGCCGACCAGCGGCGGCAGTTTTATGCGAGAGACCAGCATCCCGAATACGAAGGCCATGCCCACCCATAATATATCCATAACAGGGGTACCTTAGTTGTTGGTTGGATTTATAAACTGTTCTACCCGATCATAGCAGTATGACACGTCGAGGCCATGAGTGGTACAGGAGTAATCACAAACAGCTCTGCCGGGTATCATGAAGAACGACCTGTAGTGTGCTTCAGGTTGCCGGCTGAGCCACTCGTACGCTCTCAACGCCTACAGTATATTAAAATTTTACTCAGTATACTTGCAGTTTCGCGTGAAATCAATGGAGCGCCCACAAACCGCTTTCTAAAGAGGCTGGTTTTAGTCATCTTTTACAGCCGTCTGTACCGTCTGATGCAGCGGTATGACAGGTTAATCAAACCAGATTACTGAAGTGAGTGAAATTTCCACCAGGAAAGTGGTACTGCTTGATCCCGGGATCGCTTCTCCTTCGTATGAGCGTGTATTATTTCAACAGCATGGTTATGATTTCCAGGTTTTTGACGGAAAAAAAGGGGATTACCATAAAAAGCTGGAGGTTGCCTCTGACGCGGTGGGCCTGCTTATCCGGTTTACAGAGATCGACGAGCATTTTTTACAGCATACCCCGGATCTCAAGGCGATAGCCCGGTATGGGGTAGGATATGATAACATCGACCTGGAAGCCTGCACCCGGCACGGCGTGCGGTGTGCGAACGTGCAGGGTTACGGAAATCATTCGGTATCCGATCACGCCCTGGCTCTGATACTGGCCACGATACGACAGCTTATCCCGGGGCAGCACCGGATTTATGAGAATTTCAGTGCCCCGCCCTCGGAAGATATACCGGAGCTTCACGAGATGACGCTCGGCATTATCGGGCTCGGGAGGATCGGGGGAACAATGGCTGAAAAGGCGGTACCACTTTTTGACAGTGTTATCGCCAGTGATCCGTACGTAGACCAGGAAAAGTTCAGGGAAAAGGGAGTGGCAAATGTTTCGCTGGATGAACTGTTGAGGGAATCGCACGTGATCAGCATCCACTGCAATCTGACGGAAGAAACCAGGCAGATGCTGAATGAGGATGCGTTCTGGCAAATGGGAAAGAGACCGGTTGTCGTAAATACGGCGCGCGGCGGCATCATTCAGGAAGAGGCGCTGCTTTCGGCCCTGGATAACGATCGGATTCGTGGTGCCGGGCTCGACGTTTTCCAGACCGAGCTGCCCGAAGAGCTGAACCGCGATCTTGTTGAGCACCCGAGAGTCATCGCCACGGGACATTACGCCTGGTTCTCCAGCCGGGCACAAACGGAGTTACAAAAACGTACCGCGGATAATTTACTGGCGATGCTGCGGGGCGAGCTGCCCGGGGATTGCCTGAATCCGTAATCAATAAATTGGTTACGGGTTCCAGAGCCGGATACCGGAGGTAATAAATTGCTCAATCCGCGGTACCTCTTATTCCAGTGATACAAAAATCGATTTCCGGGGTTGGTTGTCAACCGCCCTGCTGATATGCCCCCGCCCGGTGGTATCCTCCGCCAGCAGCACATCCCCGGTGGAGAAACGGCGTACCGTGCCATCCCCGATCTCCACGTCCACGGCGCCATCCAGCATGATGATATACTGTCGCCTTGGGGCGTTGTGCCAGTCGTAGTGGTAATCGGGTCCGGTTTCCCGGAAGATGATGCCATTCACTTCCTCAATTTGGGAAAGTCGACCGATATTCCCTGCCTCTTCCAGCGGAATATCGATCTCCTCAAAATGTGATTCTCCGTCATCGCCGGTGTAAAGCCTGGTAATGGTCATGGTTTTCAAATGTTTGGTGTCACTGGTCTGTGAAAAGGGTTATCCAGTCTCGCAGCGCTACCAGGTAGTGCCCCAGGTATTTCCGGGTCGATTCATCGGTAAGCCGGCCCTCTGCGTCAAATTTTTTGTGGGCGCGATAGACCAGGATTTCCGGCTGCGGCATGCAGTATGAGTTTGTAAATTCGAAAGCCTGGCGAAGCTGGCTCTGCCCGCGTGCCGAGCCGGTCAGGCCCGGAGAGGCCCCGAGAATACCCACCAGCTTCTGATTGAGCGGGGCGTTTTTGGGCGGTCGCGATGCCCAGTCGATCGCATTTTTGGTGACAGCGGGCACCCCGTGGTTGTATTCCGGGGTGGCGATGAGAAGTCCATCAGACCGGTTGATCGCATCCTTGAACTCCCTGACGCGCTCAGGATCTCCTTCTGCCTCCAGGTCGGCATTGTAGAGGGGGATGCCGGCAAGATCAAAAGGTTCGATCGTCATCTCCCCGGGGGCCAGCTCTGTGGCCGCACGGATTAATGATTTATTGTAGGAGCCCTGTCGCAGGCTTCCGGCAAATCCGAGAACGGTGATAGATTCTGACATGACTATTCCTCCGAAAAGTTTGGTAATTAACTGTCTGCTTGGTTGATTCCGATAAATCATTTACCGGTGTGGAAAGTGTCTGCTGGTCCCGGGCTGTTATCCTATTGGTTGATTCAGCTCCGGAGAAGGTCCGCCATCAATCCACGAACCTGTTTAATCTCATCCTCATTGACGGTGTGAGGCATGCCGGGATACAGTTTCTTGGTGACCCGTGCTCCCAGGGCACGGAACACTTTTTCGGTTTCATCAACCCGCTCTTTCGGGATATGGGGATCCACCGTGCTGCACCCGAGAAACACAGGGGTATCCTCCATATTCCCGTGATACTCCTCGAACATAATCTCAGGGCCAATCAGTCCCCCGCTGAGCCCGACAACGCCGCCATACCGCCCGGGATGACGTGCGGCAAACTCGGTGGCCAGGCATCCGCCCTGCGAGAACCCCAGCAACATTATTTTTTCGCGGGGAAGTCCCGCCTCCTCTATATGTGTGATCAAATCATAAATACGCTGCAGGCCGGAGGAGATACCGGGTTGATTTTTCTCTTTTGGTTCGAGAAACGAGTAAGGGTACCAGGTGTGATTGTCAGCCTGCGGTGCGACATAGTAAAAATCGGGTTGAGCGAACTCCTCGGCCAGCGGTATCATGCTGCGGGCCCGGGCTCCGCGCCCGTGCACAAGAATCATTGCGGCCGCTGCACGTGAAAGCGGTGCCCCGTGTGTTACCTGCTGCCGGTGCAGGTGAGGGCCCTTAAAAGGATTTTTGGAATCTACTCTGAAAAGTGACATGTCAATGTTCAGTAACAGGTTACGGTTCTTGATATCGAGAAATGGACGATTATGGGGGATGGAAACGGTCGATGGACTACACAGTTATCTCGGGCAGCCGTTTTTCGATCATCTCCCTTTTTGATTCCAGCCATGGGGGAAGAATCAGTTTTTCCCCGAGTTTCTCGGGATCTTCATCCACGTCGTACCCGGGGCCGTCGGTGGCAATTTCAAAGAGAACCCCGCCCGGCTCCCGGAAATAGACGGAGTGGAACCAGTGCCGGTCGATCACCTGCGAAGGCTGCAGTCCCATGTCAATAACCCGGTTGCGCAGAGCTCTCAGCTCCTCGTCGTTTTCCGCTCGAAATGCGACGTGATGGATGATCCCCCGCCCGTTCGCAGAGGGCCGGGATTCCCCCTCCTGCAGAATCACAGCGTTGCCGATCGGGGCATCGGTGGAGTACAGGATTCCCTGTTCGGTTTCCTCTTTTTTCTCAAACCCGAAGAGTTCCTGCAAAATGCCGGCCGTGGGTTCCGTTTTCTTCAGCCGAAGAGTAGTACCCCAAAACCCCCGGATGGTATGTTCTTCCGGCACTGTTCCCCCCGTCCAGCCGGGGAGGGCTTCGGCGTCTTCGCTGAATACGAGCTCCAGCTGCATCCTGTCCGGATCCCTGAATCGCATAATTTCCAAGCCAAACTGTTTGGCGGGACCGTCAAAATCGATATCCTGCTCTCCGAAGCGTTCAGCCCAGTAGCCCTGGGAACCTTCCGGTACCAACAGTGAGACTGTCACCGCTTCTCCCAGCCCAGGTTTGCCCTGCACGGCCATCGGCCAGGGAAAAAAGGTAAGTCCCGATCCCGGGGAGCCGTTCGCGTTCCCGTAAAAGAGGTGGTAGGTACCCGGATCGTCCTGGTTCACCGATTTTTTTACCAGTCGCATACCCAGTTTTCGAACATAAAAGCGGGCATTGCGTGTGGCATCACCCGCCAGCGCGGTAATATGGTGAATTCCCTTGTGGTGGTTTTGCATGATAAGTGATAGTGGGTTTGTATTTAGATCAATTGTAGGGGTCGCGCGGTCACCGCCCAAACATGATGCCCGGGGGAGACGCACAGTTCGTTAACCGCATTTGCGGGTAATCAATGTTCGTGACGACTGTCATGATATTCCCCCCGGTGGTGCCAGGTCCGGTAAATCGGCCTCAATCAGGTTGCGCTGATCTTCGAGCCACGGGGGGAGTTTGAGCTCATGGCCCAGGTTCCTTTCCGCCTCATCCCGGTCAAAACCGGGTCCGTCAGTGGCAATTTCAAACAGCACGCCACCCGATTCATAAAAATATATCGATGAGAAATATCTTCGGTCTTTCGGCTCGGTAACATGATACCCATCCCCGGTCAACCGGTCCCGTAAAACAAGTTGCTCCTCTTCATCGGCGGTACGGAATGCGATATGGTGCACGGTTCCCCTGCCCGGTTTGCCGTTCAGCCCGGAATTTTCAATGATCTCCACAGCCGAACCCAGCCCATTCCCACAGGTAAAAAGATATCGGGAATCCCGCCGGTCCTGTTTTTCAAACCCGAGGTGCCCGGTTAGCAGTTCCGCGGTGGGTTGATGTCGCTCTTCGGCCAGTGTAGCCCCGTGGAATCCGCGTACGGCATATTCTGCAGGTATCGTGCCGTCCGACCAGCCGTCGAGTTCATTTACCTCCGGCACCTCGACCAGCTCAAGATGGAGCCCGTCGGGGTCCTGCAGACCGATGACACTTTTCCCGAAGCGGCGAAATGGCTCGACGATGGAAACCTCATGATCACTCAGGTGGGAACGCCAGAAGTCAAAGGCCCCCTCGGGCACCGCCA
>JAWVZC010000305.1:0-5337 GCA_033722415.1 Balneolaceae bacterium
CCTCCTGTTCGGCCAGCGTGGCTCCATGCAGCCCGCGGATCGAGTGTTCGGCGGGAACAGGGCCGCCGGACCACCCGCTCAGCTTGTCCACGCCCGGGTCCGTTACGATCTCCAGGTGCAGCCCGTCCGGATCCTGGAACCCGATCACTTTTTTTTCGAACCGAACGAACGGATCGGTCGCTTCAATTCCCCGGTCCTGCAAATATTTGTTCCAGAAATCCAGCGATGAGGGGGGAATAGCAAACGCGACGGCCACCACCTGCCCGCGGTCGGGCTTTCCGTTCTGAAGATGTGACCAGGGAAAAAAAGTGAGGATGGAGCCGGGGGTTCCGGTTTCATCTCCATAGTAGAGGTGATACACCGACGGATCGTCAAAGTTGACGGTCTTTTTTACCAAGCGGAGTCCCAGTTTCCCGGCATAAAAGTCGTGGTTAACCCTGGGATTGCCGGCGACGGCGGTGATATGATGGATACCTTTTTGATGCATTACTGGATAGTTAAAATCAACTTAGTTTAATATTGAACAAATGTTTCTTCAAAACTATTCCCTTTACTTCCGATAACAATCATAACTAACCCGCCGGTCGCTGCGATCATTCAGTGGATCGGAAATTGATGAGTCGACGGTTATTATAGTGAGGGAAGTCGTGAAGCAAGGCCGACGATTCGACGGTCCGTTTCAAACCATGAACGATTTCTGATAAAAATAGGTAGAGTGGGCAACAAGCAGTGAAATCGCGGGCTATCAACAGAATGAGGCCTGCTTGAAGCTGTAATGCGCCATATTGCGCCGGGTGAAGTCTACGATTTTCCATAGACAGGCACGACGCTGCCACGGGTAACCCGGTTCAGCGGGGATGCCAGGTACACGATCTGGGATGCACTCTCTTCAGGTTTGGGCCATTTTTCATAATCGGCATCGGGCATCGCCTTGCGGTTGGCGGGTGTGTCAATGACGGAAGGCGCTACGGCGTTGATTAAAATATTTTCCTCCACCAGTTCCGCAGCAAGCGATTCGGTAAGTGCGGCCACTCCCGCCTTACTTACGGTATAGGCCGTCATCCCGGCGCCCTGCCTCGGCTCCTTCGCCGGGCGGGCAGCGACGTTTACGATTCGCCCCTCCTTCTTCTCGGATTTGCGCATCCACTCGACCGCCGTCCTACAACTGTTATAGCAGGTCAGGGTATTGAGGTGGATTTGCTTCATAAAAGCCTCACTGTGGGTGTCTTCGATCGAGCCCATCCCGAACCCCCCGGCAATATGAACGGATCCCCAGAGATCGCCGTGTTCCCGGACTGCGTTCTTAAAGAAGTCGCGGGTATGGCTCTCGTCGGCCAGGTCGACCTCCGCTTCGCACCACACATCTTCCTCTTCGGCCAGCTCGAAGCGGTCGAGCTCTTCCCGGGAGTAGCAGGGCACGCTGCAGCGTGCTCCCGAGTCCAACAGCAGGCGCACCACCGCCCTGCCGAGTGAGCCGGCACCGCCCGTTACCACAAAATGAAAGTCATTTCCCTCACGGTTGAAGAACATAACAGATCAGTTTGATATTTCGATGATTTGTTGACGATGTTAGTATAACACATTACAGGGAGTTGTGAAGCCGAAACATGTTGTCTACTTGACGGGATACCATAAAAAATTTTCATATCGATATCATGTACGTAAATCAGATTCTTTCCGTATACCTGGAGACCGAAACCATGGTCGCGGGAATGGTGCACTTTCAGGATTCGTATCAGGAATGTAAATAAAATCGTACATTCCCGGGGAACTCGCACCACCACAATAATATTTATATGTGAATGGAAGAGAATCGGATTAAATCCGTGCTTGAGATGATCGATCCACCGAAGGGACACCGGCCCTGGCATGGAGGTCCCACGGTCTCGGGTGCTTTGCGGGGAGTAGACCATATTGCGGCGGCGTGGAAGCCCTTTTCCGATCGGCACAGTATCTGGGAGCTGGCCCTGCATATTGCGTATTGGAAATACGCGGTACGGCGCTATCTGGACCCCGCTTCGAAATCGGGATTTCCGCGAGTCCCTTCCGACTGGCCCCGGGTATCCGACCCGTCGGCCAAGGCGTGGAAAGCGGATAAAAAACTGATTGCAAACGAGCACCGCACACTTATTCGATCGATTCGTGAATTTTCCAACGAGAGACTGGATGATAAAATAAGAGATGACAAAGAATGGACGTTTATTCAACTTATCATGGGGATAATGGCTCATGACCTGTATCATATCGGCCAGATCCAGCTGATGAAGCGGCTGTACAAGAGCAGCATCAAAAACTCGCAATAGGAAAACCTGATTACAGCATCAATGAATATTTACGGCATCGTCATACTTGCGGCGCTGATTGTTGATTACGTATTGAATCTCGTTGCCGACCTTTATAACCTGAGAGCCCTGGAAACAGGGCTTCCCGACGAGTTTGAAGACGTATTTGACGAAGAAACCTACCGGCGCTCGCAGGAGTATACCAAGGTGAATACGAAGTTCGGTATCATCAGTTCGTCATTTGGTCTGCTGTTGATACTTGTTTTTTGGTTTGCCGGCGGTTTCAACTGGTTGGACCAGATCGTACGTGGATGGGAACTCGGGCTGATCTGGACGGGCCTTGCCTATATCGGTTTGCTGCTGTTGGCCAAAGGTATCCTGTCGCTTCCGTTCAGTATTTATTCCACATTCGTCATTGAAGAGCGGTTCGGCTTTAACAAGACGACTCCCAAAACGTTCGTGCTGGATATGCTGAAGGGACTCGGGCTTGGGATACTGCTGGGAGGTCCGCTGCTGGCCGGGATCCTGGCCTTTTTTACCTATTTTGAAACCTACGGCTGGTTGTATGCCTGGGGTGCGGTCACCCTGTTCACCTTGTTCGTGCAGTTTGTAGCCCCCACCTGGATCATGCCCCTGTTCAACAAATTCGAACCGCTGGAAGACGGCGAACTCCGACGCAAGATCGAGGAGATGGCCGACCGTATAAATTTCCCGTTGAAGGGGATATATGTGATGGACGGTTCGAGGCGTTCCTCCAAATCAAACGCCTTTTTTACCGGTTTCGGTAAAAACAAGCGGATTGCCCTTTACGATACCCTGATTGACAAGCACACCGATGATGAACTGGTGGCCGTGCTGGCCCATGAAATCGGGCACTACAAAAAAAAGCATATCATCAAAAATATGGCGATAAGCATTTTGCATACCGGTGTCCTGTTTTTGCTGCTTTCCATCTTTCTGAATGCCCGGGGTCTGTATGAGGCGTTCTATATGGAGCAGATCTCTGTGTACACCGGGTTGGTGTTCTTCGGCATGCTGTACGCCCCGATAGATATGATATTGTCTGTCATCATGCAGGTGGTCTCCAGAAAGCATGAGTTTGAAGCCGACCGTTTTGCCGCAGATACCATCCAGCAGCCCGAATCGATGGTTCGGGCACTCAAAAAACTTTCGAAAGACAACCTCTCCAATCTGACGCCGCATCCGGTTTATGTCTTTTTGAACTACTCGCATCCCCCGGTCCTGAAGAGAATCGAGGCCATTCGTTCCTATCAAAAGGATGAACAGCCGGTCCTGGACCCTTCGTAAAAACCAGTGTAGAAAAAAGATCTGCTTTGATATGGGGGAAGCAAGGGTCGATGTCGCACGTTTGCGGTAAAGCAGCTTTTCTCCTCCACCGGATGGCAGGAGGATTTCCCTTTTGAACAAGCAACGAGGCCAAAGCCCGGTCTGGGTATGAGCGGATTCTCCGCTCTTCTACCGCCGTTCGGCCGGGAAACCCATGGATAACCCCTGAATCGATTCCCTTGACGGCAAAATCCTTTCAGTTATAAATGTATAAACCAGCACCGGATTCTTTCGCTGGTAGAGGCATGCCAAAAAATTGATACCTGAAAACGAATACGACATCTTCAGGCCCCGTAGCTCGATCTGAAATTTGGACTCGAATGAGTATCTCCGGCAATATCAGAGAACGTCCGAGTCTCTACTTTTAACTAGTGGTATCAATTGGAAGAGGCCAAAATCTTTTAAATCTCCGATTATGAGTTTAGCTAGTTAGGAGCAGTGTTTCAAAATGAATAGTTGTCCGCCAGCTCAGTAAAGGGAGCCAGAGAACCGGAAATAGTAGCCTTTATAGACAAACCCAATTCCCAATCGATATTATGCAATGCTGTCTGAGCGGTTGGGATCAGTGTCAATGCCTGAACAAAATATCCCAACCTGCAGGTAAAACCGCTTTCCCGGTTATTTCAATTAGGGCTTCTCATACTTCCCAGAAAAGTGTTGGGATAGCAGCCTAAACCAGCCGGTTTTTTGAGTAGTCCATTGACGTAACAGCGATAATTGATTGAAATGGTAATATTTGTAAAACCCAAGATGCTAACCTTTCATATCGAAAGAAAATTAACTTTTTTTTATAATAAATCGAGTTACATATGACAAGGAATTGTTTTTCTAACTTTTTTGGACTAACCAATTTTAATAACAAAATAGTTAAAATAATAGATGTTTGATCGATTTAGAAATAGTAATGGAGTGGGAATTTTATTTTAAAATCCAGAGGTTTGCTTTTAGTATTTATAATTTATTATTTGCGAAACGAAAGGATATGAAACTATAAAATAACATAAAGTAATTGATTTTCATTATTGGGGTCGAGGGTTGTATTACGATTTCATCAAATAAATCCAACTAAGGGGCAAGAAATATGCGGGTAATAGGTGCAGTAATATGTAGTTTTTTAATGGTTTGGGGAAGTGTTTTTAGCGTTCAGGCCCAGAATGATGCCACTGTCTCTGGAACAGTCACCGAAGCTGGTACGGGCGAGCCTCTGCCTGGAGTCAATGTAATTGTCAGGGGGACTACGATAGGTGCATCCACAAATGCCGAAGGTAATTTTGAATTAACAGTCCCCTCATTACAGGATACACTTGTTTTTTCATTTGTTGGTTTTCAGACGCAACAGGTGCCAATCAACGGAAGAACAGAGATTAATGTAGAACTTCAAACTGAGGCCGTATCTGGAGAAGAGCTTGTCGTAGTGGGATATGGCATGCAGCAACAGGAAAGTATCGTTGGTGCTATCAGTAGCACAAGCAGTGAGCAATTAGAAAGAACGGGCGCTATAAGTAACTTGGGTGCAAGTCTGACAGGTCAGATTCCAGGGGTTACTACACTGCAGACAACTGGTAGGCCCGGCGAAGAGTCGTTGCAGTTTTTAATAAGGGGGCAGTCGAGTTGGACCGGCGGAGAGCCTTTGATATTAGTGGATGGGGTTGAACGAAGCATATCCAATATCGACAGAAGTGAAGTTGCAAATATTTCCGTATTAAAG